>JAVEDA010000208.1 GCA_030841195.1 Actinomycetota bacterium
GGGGCAATCCGTACAGCTGCCGGCCGATGTCCTCGATCGTGGCCGCGGCGTCCGGGTCCTCGACGATCAGATCAGGTCGCGCCGCATGCACCCGCTGTCGGAACAGCTCAGTCGCCGCGGAAGGGGACAACGGCCGCAAGAGCAGCTCCCGTTCGCCGCGCACCCGGAGCGGGGCACGCGAGGTGACCAGCAGGCGTAGACGAGTGGTGCGATCCAGCAACCCGGCGACCTCGTTGGCCGCCGCCAGCACCGGCTCGAACGTGTCAAGCACCAGAAGGCGCGTCTCGACCTCCAATGTGGCGGCCAACACCTCGACCGACGCGTCACGAGGCAACCCGGCTACGGCCGCGATCGCCGACATGACGAACTCCGGTTGGCGCAACGACGCGAGCGACACCCAGGCGACACCCTCGCCCGCTCGCACAGCGCACACTTCCGCCGCGAGCCGCGACTTGCCCATCCCACCCGGTCCCGTGACGCTGTGCATCCGCGGCCCGTCATCGCGCAACGAGCGGAGCAGAAAGGCCAGTTCGTCCTCGCGACCAAGCATCGGCGTGCGACGCATCGCCCGCCAATGTTCAGCGGCAACCAGTTCACTGCTCCCGTCCGCAACGTGTGACGGTTGGTATCGCTGGCGTAGTTTGCGACCAGCCTGCGCGGCGCGCTCGAGCGCGGCACGCGCGTCACCGGCGAGCCCCAGCGCATCGGCGAGCGCTTGTGCGGTGACCGGATACACCCGAGTCCGAAGGCCACGCTCGATGTCGCTGATCGCCCGCTCGCTGAGCCCGGCTCGGTCGGCGAGTTCGGCCTGGGTCAGCCGAGCTGCGACCCGGTGGTGGCGCACCTGGTCAGCCAAGCCGGCGTCGGTCACCGGTGAGCCGCCCGCGTAAGTCGGTGGGTCAGACGGTGGGACATGTCATGGCCCCGCTCCACACGTCTCGACATGCTCGCTCCTATCTAACCCGTCCCCATTCTGGAGCAGATCATGAGCGTCGAACAGAACAAAGCCATCGTGCGCCGCTACTACGACGAGGTCCTCAATCGAGGTCATCTCTCCGTCCTGGACGAGATCGCCGCTGAGCACTACGTCGAGAACGATCCATTCCCCGGCCAGGGCGATGGCCGCAGCGAGCTGAAAGTGCGCGTCTCCACCCTGCTTACCGCGTTCTCGCCCTGCGCCTTCACTATCGAAGACATGGTCGCAGAGGGCGACCGCGTCGTCGTGCGCTGGCGCAGCAGCGGCAACCACTCCAGCGATTTCCTCGGCGTGCCGGCAACCAACCGCGACTACACCGTCGCCGGTATCGATATCCACCGCCTGACCGACGCCGGCATGGCCGAGCACTGGCATGTCGTCGATCAGCTCAGCCAGCTTCAGCAACTGGGTCTGATCCCCGCGCCGTCCTCCGCGTCCTGACCGAACCCGTTGCCCGTGTCCCGGCCGAGACGCACCGGGCTCGCCAGTACGCCAGTCAGCGCGGCGTGAGCTCGAACGCCCAGTCGTCGACACCCTTGCGCGGCCCGGTGAGCTGCACCGGGTCGCTGCCGTCGTACTTCATCAGCACCAGCCCGTTGCGGAACTCCGAGGTCCCCTGGCACGGCTTGCTGCAGCCGGCGAGCGTCACGACGTGCTCGTCGTCGGCCCAGGCCAGCACCTGCAGCGCCTGCTGTCGGTAGACCCTGCCGGTCTGGTTGTCGGTGATGGCGGTCGGCAGGCCGCTGTCGCGGGTGATCGTGTACCGGCCGTCGGGCGACGTGAGCGAGAGAGCTGCTGCGTCGATGCCGATGTTGGCGTTGAGGTCGTTGCGGTTGCCGGTGGCGTGGCGGCCCTCAAGGTCGAAGAACAGCTCGTCCGGGGTCCCTGACGGGCTCCACACACCCTTGCCGTCCGCGGTCCAGCCGACGTCGGCCCGACCCACGTTCATCTCCCGGTTCGGCAGCGCGGTGAACGTCGCGGTCCCCGCCTCGGGATCGACCAGGACGAACCCGGTGCGCTTCGCGTCCCCCAGCCGGAACGAGTTGTTGCCCTCGGGCTTCTGCAGGTCGGGATCACCGTCGTACGCCGTCGCCAGCACCGTCGAGCCGTCCGGCGACCAGGCCAGCGAGGCGACCGGGTGGTCGAGCTCGACCCAGCGGGTCACCTTGCCGGTCGCCAGGTCGACGAAGCCGACCTGGGACGACGGCAGCGGCCCCTCGAGCATCGCGGCTGTCGCCAGCCCGGGCGCCACCGCGGCGTAGGTCCAGTTCCTCGGCTCGTACCGACCGGTGGTCGGGTTGGCCACGGCGTACCGACGCTGCAGTGTCTGCCAACCGTCCGGCGGGGCGGGCACCTGCGTGTAGGTCACGATCGCCGACACGGCCACGTCGCCGGCCAGCACAACCTCCTGCGGCGGGTTGTGCGCGGTGTCCGCGTGCACGTCCCGCAGCCCGCCGCCCGCAGGTGTCCGGCCGCCGCCGTCGGTGCTCACCGGCCCGACCGTGCCGCCGGCGACCAGCGCGGCCACCACGACGGCCGCGGTCGCGAGGCCGGCCACTGCAGGCAGGACGAGCCGGCGCCGGCGCGCCTGCCGGCGGGCCAGCACCCGGTGGGCCAGGTCGTGCGGGACCTCGACCTCCTGCGACCAGTCCTGCAGCGTCTCGGCGAGCATGGTGTCGTTCATCGGGTGACCTCCTCGGTCAGCTGCAGGTCGGTCAGCCCGGGTGTCCGGGTGCGGAGCTGGGCCAGCGCGCGGTGGGCGGTGCTGCGCACCGTGCCGACGGTCACGCCCAGCGCCTCGGCGACGTCCCGCTCGCTCATGTCCTCGAGGTAGCGCAGGACCAGCACCGCCCGCTGCCGGTGGGTCAGGGTGGACAGCGCCGCGCGCAAGGCCATCCGCAGGTCGACGGTGCCGGTGTGGTCGGGCGCCGCCAGCTCAGGTATCACGGCGGTGGCCGTCTCGTTCCGGTTGCTCGGCCGCCGCCACCAGCTGACCTGGTGCCGGTACATCGCCTGCCGCACGTAGGCCTCGGGCGCCTCGATGCCGCCCCAGCGGGGAAGCGCCTTGCCCAGGGCGGACTGCACCAGGTCCTCGGCGGCGTGCTGGTCGCCCCCAGTGAGCAGGTAGCCCAGCCGCATCAGCGCCGGCCCGCGCGCGACCACGAAGTCGCGGAAGCTGCGTTCCTCGTCGGCGTTCATCCCCTGGACCCCTCCGTCGCCACATCCTCCTAGACGCCTGGGAGTTCCGCCGCTATGCCTCACCGACGGCAGTTCGCGTGCCAGAGTGTCAGCGAGCCGACAGACGGCCACCGGACCGGCCCGGCACGATCGTGCTACCAGCCGGAGGACCAGCGACCGGCGTAGGCGCAGGAGAGGAACCGAGACCATGGCAATCCCCGGCAAGCGAGACCCGCGTAGCGACGCACCCGTCGACGATGAGCAGGACGTGCAGGCCCACGGCCTGGACTTCGACGGTCTGGACGACTCCGGCCTGGCCGAGACCCAGGGCCCCGGGCGGGTCCGGGCGATGGACGACCCGCGCGCGAACCAGCAGTAGCGACGCGGGTGCCTCCTGTGTGACACCGTGGTCGGGACAGATTCCGTCGACGGCAGCAGGAGGCACGCGCTGAGCGAACACGCCGATCCGGTCCTGACGGACTTGACCGACCTGGCCGAGCTCGGCTCGGTCATTGGTCCTGCACTGGCGCCCTTCTCCGCCGCCGAGCGGCTGCAGGACCTCGTCGACGCGGCGCGTCAGGTCTTCGCCGCCGGCGCCTGCTCGATCGCCCTGCTCGACGAGCAGGAGCAGAACCTGGTCTTCGAGGCCGCCAGCGGCCGCGGTGCCGACCTCGTCCGCGGCACCGTGATCCCCATCGGGTCCGGGCTGGCCGGCTGGGTGGTGTCCTCCGGACAGACCCTCGAGATCTCCCAGGTCGCCGACGACCCGCGGTTCGCCCGGGACATCGCCGAGCAGACCGGCTACGTCCCCCGCACCCTGCTCGCCGCGCCGCTGGAGACCCGCGACGGCACCGTCGGGGTGGTCGAGGTGCTCGACCGGGGCACCGGTGACGACGCCGGCGAGCGCGACCTGGTGATCCTGGCGCTGTTCGCCCGGCTGGCCGCCGAGACGGTGGTGTCGGCGCGCCTGTTCACCCACATGGGCTCGCTGCTGCTCGGCTCGCTGGGCACCCACGCCTCCGACGGGTTGGCTGAGGCTCTCGAGCGGGCGGCTGAGCAGGCCGGCACCGACGCCGACCTGGCCGACCTGGCCAGCCTGTTCGCCCGCCTGCAGGCCACCGGCCCGCGGGAGCGACGGCTGGCCGTCGACGTGCTCACCCGGGTCATCTCGTACGCCGAGTCGGCGCCGCCCTCGTGACCTGGACGCCCGCCTGGGCCTGGCAGTTCGCCGAGGGCCACCGCTCGGAGGTCGAGGGGCTGGGGCTGGCCGGTCCGATCTCGCGGGACTGGGCCTGGGACGGCGCGACCGGCGCCGGGGTCAAGGTGGCCGTGATCGACAGCGGGGTCGAGGACGGGCACCCAGCGGTCGGCCGGCTGGCCGGCGCGGTGGCCGTGGAGATCGACGGCGAGACCGGCGAGACCGTCTACGTCGACGGCCCGCACGAGGACCGGTTCGGCCACGGCACCGCCTGCGCCGGCCTGGTCCGGCGGGCCGCGCCGGACTGCGACCTCTACAGCGTGCGGGTCCTCGGCGCCAACCTGCGCGGCCGGGCGGCGGTCTTCGCGGCAGGCGTGCGGTGGGCGCTGGCAAACGGGATGCAGGTGGCAAACCTGAGCCTTGGCACCGGGCGGGCCTCGCAGTTCAGCGCGTTCCACCGGCTGGCCGACGAGGCGTACTTCGCCGGCTGCACGCTGGTCTGCGCGGTGAACAACATGCCGGCCCCGAGCTACCCGTCGGAGTTCGCGGCGGTCATGTCGGTCGCGTCGATCCGTGGCTCGGACCCGTTCGAGTACTACTACAACCCGGCGCCGCCCGCGGAGTTCGGAGCACCGGGCATCGGGGTGGAGGTGCCCTGGACGGCTGGGCGCACGATCCACGCCACCGGCAACAGCTTCGCGGCGCCACACATCACCGGGTTGATCGCCCGGCTGCTGTCCAAGCACCCTGGCCTGACCCCGTTCCAGGTGAAGACCGTGTTGCACGCGCTGGCGTCCAACGCCCGCTGAGCCCGGCCGCCCCGGTCAGGCGACGCCGCCTGACCGGCGTACGGCGGCAGTAGCGGATCTTGAGACGGCGCGCCGGGCGTACTGGGCATGCCGTCTCATGATCCGTCGCAGCTCCAGCCCGCCCTGCGTCAGGCGAGGAGGCCGCCGTGGCGGCGCAGGGTCGCCAGGTCGGTGACCTCGATCCGGCCCCGCTCCAGCCGCACCGCGCCGGCGTCGGCCAGCCTGCCGAGCACCAGGTTCGCCGTGGGGCGGGTGGTGCCCGCCATCCCGGCCAGGTCGTCCTGGGTGATCGGCACGACCACCCGGGCGGCACCGGACCGGTAGATCTCCGCGAGCTCCACCAGCCGCCGCGCCACCCGCTCGTCCACGCCGAGGTACATCGCCTCGAGCAGCGCCTGGCTCAGGCGTTCGACCGTGTCGGCCAATAGCCGGTTCACGACGTTCACCAGCGCCGGGTGCGACCGGCGGGCCTCCTCGAAGACCGCCCGCGACAGTGTCACGGTCTCGGTCGGCTCCAGCGCCACCACAGTCGCGGTGCGCGTGTTGTGCTCCTGCAGCAGCGCCAGCTCACCGAAGAACCGCCCGGGCGACAGGACGGCCAGGGTGGCCACGTCGCCGCCGGTCGAGGTGACCCGCACCGCCAGCCGGCCGCTGCGCACGATGTGCAGCGTCTCGCCCGGCTCTCCCTCGTGGAAGACGATCTCGTTGCGGGCGAAGGTCCGGCGCCCACTGACCGCGAGCAGGCGGTCGCGGTCCCGGTCGCTGAGCATGTCGAGCACGCCTGCCGTCACCACCGCAGTCGATCACAATTGTCCGGGTACGACGAGGCCCCCGCGTGCAGGGTGCGCGGGGGCCTCGTCGGGTCGGGGTCAGGGACGGTGCGCGATCCCGGTGCTGCTGTGGCGGGCGCTGGCCGTGGCCGCGGTGCTACGGCCGTCAGTCGACTCGTCCTCGCCCGTGCTCGTGGCGGTGCTCGTTGTGGTGGGGGTCGGGTGCGGCAGACCGGCCTTGCTGCGACCCTCGGAGGCCAGGGCGGAGATCGCGGCCCCCTTGTCGACGCCGGTGGCGTCGGTGGTACCTGGTGCCGACCGCGGCCCGGGCTCTCTGCAGTCGGGCACACAATCCCGGCCGGCAGCGCGTCCGGCCGGCCCGATAAGGCCGCCATTGTGTGCTCGACTGCAGACTCACCGCAGTTTCGCGGCCCCTGCACGCGACAGCCGGCGCTCCCGAGCTGAAAGGAGCACCGGCTGTCTTCTGTCGGGGTGGCGGGATTTGAACCCACGACCTCTGCGTCCCGAACGCAGCGCGCTACCAAGCTGCGCTACACCCCGATGGAGCCCGGCAAGTCTAGCGGAGCCCGGTCGGTGGTCTCTCCACCAGCGTCAGCAGGGTGGCCTCGGGCCGGCAGGCGAACCGGACCGGCGCGTACGGCGACGTACCGAGGCCCGCGGACACGTGCAGCGGGGCCGTGTGGCCGCCCGCGGACCAGCTCGACAGCCCCTTGGCCAGGCGGCGGGGCAGGTCGCAGTTGGTCACCAGCGCGCCCAGAAATGGAACGCAGAGCTGCCCGCCATGGGTGTGGCCCGCCAGCACCAGGTCGAGCCCGTCGGCCACCATCGGGTCCAGGACCCGCCGGTACGGCGCGTGGGTGACCCCGAGGGACAGGTCGGCCGCGGGGTCGGCCGGGCCCGCCACCTCGGCGTACCGGTCGGCCTTGATGTGGGCGTCGTCGGTGCCGACAAGCTCGATCTCCCGGTGGTCGACCTTGAGCCTGGCCCGGGCGTTGTCCAGGTCCAGCCACCCGGCGGCGAGGAACCCCTCGCGCAAGTCCTCGGTGGGCAACCGCTTCTTGCCCAGCCGGACCTCGCGGGCGGGCAGCAGGTAGCGGGCCGGGTTCTTGAACATCGGCGCGTAGTAGTCGTTGGAGCCCATCACGAAGGCGCCGGGGCGCTCCAGCAGCGGCCCGAGGGCCTCCAGAACGGGCGGTACGGCGTCCAGATGCCCCAGGTTGTCGCCGGTGTCGATGACGAGGTCCGGCTCCAGGCCGGCCAGTGCGCGCACCCACTCGATCTTTCGCCGCTGGGTGGGCACGAGGTGCAGGTCGGAGACCTGCAGCACCCGCAGCGGCCGCTGGCCGGGAGCGAGCACGGGGACGTCGAACCGCCGCAGCCGGAAGGCGCGCACCTCGTACGCCGCGGCCCAGGTCACGCAGGCGGCACCCAGGGCGACCGTGCCCCCGAGCGTCGACAGGGGCACCGCGGCACGTCGTCTCACCCCACCATCCTGACAGGATGGTGGGCATGAGCGAGCTCAAGGACCGCCTCCAGTCCGACCTGACGACCTCGATGAAGGCCCGCGACGAGCTGCGGTCGGCGACCCTGCGGATGGTCCTGACGGCGGTGAAGACCGAGGAGGTCGCGGGGAAGACGGCCCGCGAGCTCGATGACGCCGAGATCGTCACGGTGCTCGGTCGCGAGGCCAAGAAGCGCCGCGAGGCTGCCGAGGCGTTCGCCGACGGCAACCGGCCGGACCGGGCCGAGCGCGAGCGAGCCGAGGAGGAGGTCATCGCGACCTACCTGCCGGCACAACTCTCGGACGACGAGCTGCGCGGCCTGGTTGCAGCGGCGATCACCGAGACCGGTGCGGCCGGGCCGCAGGCCATGGGTCAGGTGATGAAGTCGGTGACGCCGAAGACCAGCGGGCGGGCCGACGGGGGCCGGGTCGCGGCCGAGGTGCGGCGCCAGCTGTCCGGCTGACGCTTACCGGCAGCCGGGCCGGTTGGAGCTGCCGCAGGTGTCGCCGGGACTGGGCTGTGGACCAGGGCCGGGGCCGGCGCTCGGCACCGTGGTCTCCGCCGCCGGGGGACCGGCGCGCACGTAGATGACGACCCGTTGCCCCGGGTACACCGACGCGTCCCGCCCCGGGTAGGAGTAGGCGACCGTGCCGGCCGGCGCGTAGGAGACGTAGACCTTGTTCCCGCTGACGACCGGGTCCAGCTTGGCCGCCCGCAGCAGCGCCTTGGCCTCGTCGACCGACTTGCCGGTGACCGACGGCACGGTGATCGAGTCGCCGTTGCGGACGGTGTCCTCGGCGTTGGTGAACGAGCTGACGGGAGTGTCCGCCAGGGTGGCGCTCATCATCTGCTTCCAGATCGGCCCGGGCAGGCAGCCACCGCAGACGTCGCCGTAGAACACGCCGCCGATCGAGATGTTGCTCAGCGGGTAGCCACCCTTGGGCGGGCTGGGGTTCCCGGCCCACACCGCAGTCGCGAGGTCGGGCGTGTAGCCGACGAACCAGACTTGGTACCGGCTGTCGGTCGTTCCCGTCTTGCCGGCCGCGGGGCGCCCGATCGCGGCCCGGACGCCGGTGCCGCGGGTCATGACGCCCTGCAGCAGCTCGTTCATGCCGTCCGCGATGTTCTCGTCCAGCACCTGCTGGCAGTCGGCGTTGGGCACCGGCAGCCGGTTGCCGGACGGGTCGGTCACCTCGAGGATCGCGATCGAGTTGCAGTGGGTGCCGCGGGCGGCGAAGGTCGCGTAGGCCTCGGCCATCGACAGCGGCGACACCAGGTTGGTGCCCAGGGTGAACGACTTGATCTGCGCCAACGGCTTGCCGTCGGCCGTGGTCACGCCGAGGTCGGCCGCGATGTGCGCCGGCCGGCAGACGCCGACCCGTTCCTCGAGCTGGGCGAAGTAGGTGTTGACCGAGTCCTCGATGCCCGTCTGCAGCGTGTAGGTGCCGTTCTCGCTGCTGGACTCGTTCGCCGGGTCCCACTGGTCGGTGAGGGTGCCGCCGCACCACTTCACGTCCCCGATCTCCTTCTTGTACGGCGAGTAGATCGGGTAGCTGAACGGATAGCCGTCCTCGAGTGCGGCCGCCGCGACGAAGACCTTGAACGTCGACCCGGCCTGGAAGCCGTTGCTGCCGCCGTAGGCACGGTCGGTCGCCGGGTTGAACTTGATCTCGCCCTTCTTCTTGCGGTCGCCGTAGGCACGGCTGACCGCCATCGCCCGGATCTGCCCGGTGCCGGGCTGCACCGACACCAGCGCGGAGGCGACGTCGTCGGTCGCGTTCACGTGGTCGGCCAGCGCCTGCTGGGCGTTGGCCTGCGCATCGCGGTCGAGCGTGGTGGTGATGGTGAGGCCGCCGCGCAGCAGCAGCCGGACCCGGTCGTCGCGCTTGGCGCCGAAGGTCTTGTCGTTGAGGATCGTCTTGAGGACGAAGTCGCAGAAGAACGCGACCTTGGAGTCCTGACAGCCGTTCTGCCCCACCCGCTTGGGCGGGTTCAGCGCCAGCGGGGTGGCCGCGGCCGCGTCGGCGTCGGCCTTCGGGATCAGCCCTACCGTGGCCATCCGGGCCAGGACGATGTTGCGCCGGGTCAGGGCCGCGTCCGGGTTGCGTGTCGGGTCGAACGCCGTCGGCTGCTGCACGATCCCCGCGAGCAACGCGGCCTGCGGCAGGGTCAGGTCGCGGGCATGGGTGTTGAAGTACCGCTTGGCGGCCGCCTCCACGCCGTACGAGCTGGCTCCGAAGAACGCGATGTTGAGGTAGCGCTCGAGGATCTCCTGCTTGCTGTACTGCTCCTCCAGCGCCACGGCGTAGCGCAGCTCGCGCAGCTTGCGGGTGTAGGTCTGCGCGGTCGCGGCCTTCTGCGCCTCGGCGCGCTTCTTGGGGTCCTGGATGTTGGAGGCGGTCTCGAGCAGCACCTGCTTGACGTACTGCTGGGTGAGGGTCGAGCCACCCTGGACGTCCTTGCCGGACTGGTTGTTCACCAGCGCCCGGATGGTGCCGCGCAGGTCGATCCCGCCGTGGTCGTAGAAACGGGAGTCCTCGATCGCGATGACGGCCTTGCGCATGACGGGGGCGACATCGGAGATTGGCACCGAGATGCGGTTCTCGTAGTAGAACGTCGCAATCAGCGAGCCGTCGGCAGCCAGGATCCGGGACCGCTCGGGCAGCGGGGGGATCTCGAGCTCGGCCGGCAGCGACTCGAACCCGTTCGCGCTGTCCCGCGCGACCAGCCCCACCCCGCCGAGGATCGGCAGCGTGATGCCCGCGACCAGCAGGCCGCACAGCATGCTGATGAGCACGAACAGGACCAGCCGGGACACGAACCCGGCGTCGTCCCGCGGACGCAGACGTTCCATAGGCGTCCAGGGTACGGGAGGCGGGCAGGCGCCCGGCACAGGCGGCGTCCCGGCGCCGGCAGGACGGGAGTGGCGGGAATGACGGGGCCGGGTAGTCCGTACTGACTAGGTCAATTTGGACCGAACGGTCCTGTCACCCGACGTGTCCTATTCCGTACCGTCCCACGAGGAAGATCAAGCACCAGAGCACAAGGGCGGTCCAGGATGACGTGGAACGACGACTGGGCGTCGCGGGGGGCATGTCGGACCAGCGACCCTGACAGCTTGTTCGTGCAGGGAGCCGCGCAGAACCGCGCGAAGGCCGTGTGCATGGGTTGCCCGGTGCGCACCGAGTGCCTGTCGGACGCGCTCGACAACCGGGTCGAGTTCGGGGTCTGGGGCGGGATGACCGAGCGTGAGCGCCGGGCCCTGCTGCGGCGCCGGCCCAACGTCACCTCGTGGCGGGCGCTGCTCGAGACGGCGCGGGACGAGTACGAGCGCGGCCTGAGCACCACGATCCTTCCGGTGGCCATGTAGGCACCGGGCATGACACGGGTCCCTGAACGGTAGGGACAATCGGGGCGGTCCTGGAGGGGAGGACCGCCCCGAACCGCTGTCCGGGGCCGTCTGCGTCTGCCGTCTGAGGGCTTCAGCCGCCGGCCAGGGCGGCGCCGACCGTGCGCAGCCCGGCCAGGTCGTGCACGTCGCCCGGCTGGGCCGGGACGTCCACCACCGGGACCCGGGGGTGCGCGGCGGTGAACCGGCCACGCAGGGACTGCTCCCGCTCGATGATCCGCATCCGCTCCGCGTGCAGCCGCAGCACACCGGCCGCCAGCGGGTGCCCGCCCTGCTCGGCCAGGGTCTCCGCGCCGGCTGTGGCCCGGGCTGCCGACAGCGTCTTCGCGCCGGTGGTGTGCACCCGGTTCAGGACCAGGCCGGCCAGCGGCATCCCCTCGGTGCCGAGCCGTTCGACGAAGTAGGACGCCTCCCGCAGCGCGTCCCGCTCGGGGGCCGCCACCACCACGAAGGCCGTGCCGGACGTCTTCAGCAGCTGGTAGGTGGCGTCGGCCCGCTCCCGGAAGCCGCCGAACATCGTGTCCAGGGCCGCGATGAAGGCCTGCAGGTCCTTGAGCACCTGGGCGCCCAGCACCCTCGTGAGCGCCCCGGTCACCACGCCCAGCCCGGTCCCCAGCACCTTGAGGTACGCCCGGCCGCCCTTGCCGGCCCCGCCCATCAGGATCCGGATGAAGCGGCCGTCCAGGAACGACCCGAGCCGCTTGGGCGCATCCAGGAAGTCCAGCGCCGACCGGCTCGGCGGGGTGTCGACGACGATCAGGTCCCAGCGGTCCTCGGCCCGCAGCTGGCCGAGCTTCTCCATCGCCATGTACTCCTGGGTGCCGGAGAAGCTCGACGACAGCGACTGGTAGAACGGGTTGTCCATGATCGCCTGGGCCCGCTCCGGGGTGGAGTGGGCGAAGACGACCTCGTCGAAGGTCCTCTTCATGTCCAGCATCATCGCGTCCAGCGAGCCGCCGGCCGACTCGTCGGCGCCTTTCACCCGGCGCGGGGTGTTGTCCAGCGCGTCCAGTCCCATCGACTGCGCCAGCCGGCGGGCCGGGTCGATCGTGAGCACCACGACCTGCCGGCCCTGCTCGGCCGCCCGCAGCCCGAGCGCGGCCGCTGTGGTCGTCTTGCCGACCCCGCCCGAGCCGCAGCAGACAACGACGCGGGTGCGCAGGTCACCGATCACGTCGTCGAGGTCCAGGCTGCGGCCGGCCGCCATCAGGCTGCGCCCTGCGCGCAGAGCCGCTCGGCCAGCTCGTAGAGCGCGCCGAGGTCCACGCCCTCGGAGAGCAACGGCAGCTCGTACGTCGGTCGCGCCAGCCCCTTGAGGGTGCGTCGCTGGGCCTTCTCGAGAGCGACCCGCTCGGCGTGCTCGGCCACCTCGGCGAGCAGGCCGTCGATCGCGCCATCGCGCACCGAGACCCCCGCGGCGGCCAGCCCGTCGGCCACCTCGGCCCGCGGCAGCCGGCCCTTGGCAGCGGCGGTGAGGTCGGCGACCTTCAGCAGTGGCTCGCGCACCGCGTTCACGATGATCCCGCCCACCGGCAGGCCGGCGGCGGCCAGCTCCGCGACGGCGTCGGCCGTCTCCTGCACCGGCATCTCCTCGAGCAACGTCACGACGTGCACCGCGGTCATCGGGGAGGTGAGCAACCCCATGATGGCGTCGGCCTGGCCGCGGACCGGGCCGACCTTCGCCAGCCCCGCGACCTCCGCGTTGACCCCGAGGAAGCGGGCGATGCGACCGGTCGGCGGGGCATCCAGAACGACGGCGTCGTAGACGTGGGCACCGCTGCGGCCCGCCTTCCGCCGGCGTACGGCCTCGTAGACCTTGCCGGTGATCAGCACGTCGCGCATGCCCGGTGCGATGGTGGTGGCGAAGTCGATGGCGCCGATCTTGCGCAGCGCGCGGCCGGCCCGGCCGAGCTTGTAGAACATGTCGAGGTACTCGAGCAGTGCCTCCTCGGGGTCCACCGCGAGCGCGACGACCTCGCCGCCGCCGGGGCCGACCGCGACGGTGCGCTCCTCGTAGGGCAGCGGGGGAGAGTCGAAGAGCTGGGCGATGCCCTGGCGACCTTCGACCTCGACCAGCAGGGTGCGCCGGCCCTCGCCGGACAGGGCGATGGCCAGGGCCGCCGCGACCGTGGTCTTTCCGGTGCCGCCCTTGCCGGTGACGACGTGCAGGCGGACGCCCTCCCAGTCGGACTCCCGCGCTCCGGAGTCGCTGGCCATGGCAGCGAGCGTAATCGGCGCCCGGGCGACCTAGAGTGCGCGGGTGCCCAGACCGACGTTGCGCACCGAGCGGCTGGTGCTCGTGCCGCAGACCATGGCGGCCGCCCGGGCGCTGCTCGCGGGGGAGGACCCGGGGCTGCCGCTGGCGGCGGGTTACCCGCACGCCGACTCGCTGGACGCGCTGCGGATGCAGGTGCAGCACGGCGGGCCGGACGACGGTGGCTGGTTCGTGACGCTGGCGGCGGACGGCCGGGTGGTCGGCGACTGCGGCACGTCCGGGCCGCCCGACGACGACGGCCGGGTCGAGATCGGCTACGGCCTCGCGGCGCCGTTCCGGGGGCAGGGCATCGGCACCGAGGCCGTCGCGGCTCTGGTCGAGCACCTGGTGGGCGAGCCCGGAGTCCGGGTGCTGAGCGCCTCGGTCGAGGTGGGGAACGAGCCGTCCCGCCGCCTGCTGGAGCGGCTCGGCTTCACCCTGACCGACGGTCCGGCCGGCACCGACCGCCACTGGCACCTCGAGCTCAACGGGGAAGGAGGGCGTCGTTGATGGCGGCTAGGACGGAGGGCCAGGCGGGGGAGGTCGGGTCGACCAGGGCCATGTGGTCGGTGCCGGCGAGCTCGTGCAGGGCGACCTGCTGGCCGGCCGCGCCGGCCGCTGCGGTGTAGGAGCGGCTCACCTCGAGCGGCACCGCCTCGTCCCGGGTGCCGTGCACCAGCACGGTCGGTACGCCGGTGGGGAGCAGCCGCGCCGGGTCCGCGGCGGCGTACCGCTCGGGGCGCTCGTCGGGCTCGCCGCCCAGCAGCGCCTGGGTCGCGTCGCCACCGAGCCCGAGTGCGGCAGCCAGCGCCAGGTCGAGCACGCCGGCCAGCGAGACCACGCCGACGGGCAGCGGCTCGGCCCGGTGCCAGGGGGACGACGGCGGCAGCCGGTGCCGGGAGGCCGCCCAGGTCACCAGGTGCCCGCCGGCCGAGTGACCGACAAGGACCGTCCGTGTCTGGTCCACCGTTCCGGGCAGCGCCGCGGCCACCAGCGCCGGCACCGTGTCGGTCAGCAGCGCCAGGTCGTCCAGGGTCCCCGGCCAGCCACCGCCGGGCATCGCCACCCGGCGGTACTCCACCGTGGCCACGACGTAACCCGCGGCGGCCAGGCCGGCGCTCTGCGGCGCGGCGTGCGCGCGGTCCCACTCGGCCTTCCAGAACCCGCCGTGCACGACCACCACCAGCGCCGCCGGCTCGAGCCCCTCGTCGGCGACCGGCAGCCGCACGTCGACGACGTGCTGGGGCAGCGGCCCGTACCACAGCGTGCGGTCGGGCTCGCTCACCCCTGGACGGCCCCGCCGTCGACGTTGATGCCCTGCCCGTTCAGCCCGCCGTTGGCCACGCAGAACCAGACCGTCTCGGCCACCTCGTCGACCGTGATCAGCCGGCCGATCGGCTGCTTCTGCTCGAGGAACCGCAACGCGTCCGCCGGGCTGCGGCCGGTGAACTTCACGATCGCGCCGACCGCACCCTCGGTCATGGCCGTGTCCACGTACGCCGGGCAGACCGCGTTCGCGGTGACGCCGGTCGGGGCGAGCTCGGCGGCCGCTGCGCGGACCAGTCCGAGCACGCCGTGCTTGGCGGCGCAGTAGGCGCCCAGGTAGGGCTCCCCGCGTTTGGCCGCCATCGAGGCCACGACGACGATCCGGCCCCACCCGTGGTCGACCATGGCGGGCACCACCCGGCGTACGGCCCGGAAGGGTGCGGTCAGGTTGAGCTCGAGCTGGGACGCCCACAGATCGTCAGACAGCTTGGCGACCGGGGCCGACGAGCCCGCGCCGGCGTTGGCCACCAGCACCGACACCGGCCCCCAGGCCTGCTCGACCGCGGCCGTGACGGTGTCGGGCGCGGTCGGGTCGAGCATGTCCGCGGGCAGCACCAGCGACTCGGTCGCCATCAGCGCGGCCGTCGTGCGCAGCTCGTCCTCGCTGCGCGCGGTCAGCGCGACCCGGTAGCCCTCGGCCGCGAGCCGGACCGCGACGGCGCGGCCGATGCCCCGGCCGGCGCCGGTGACCAGGGCCACCCGGCGGTCGTCGGACTGGGGCGGGGGCGTCGGCACCCGCGCAGTATGGTCCCTGCCATGACGAAGTGGGAGTACGCCACCGTGCCGCTGCTGGTGCACGCGACCAAGCAGATCCTCGACACCTGGGGCGAGGACGGCTGGGAGCTCGTGCAGGTCGTGCCGGGTCCCGGCGGCGGTGACCAGGTCGTCGCGTACCTCAAGCGCGCCAAGTGAGCACCCCCGACGAGCGGCTGGCCGAGCTCGGCCTGACGCTGCCCTCCGACACCCCGCCGCTGGCCGCCTACGTGCCGGCCGTGCGCACCGGCAACCTGGTCTACACTTCCGGCCAGCTCCCGCGCATCGACGGCGAGCTGACCCACGTCGGCAAGGTGGGCGGCGAGGTCACGCCGGAGCAGGCCAAGGAGGCCGCGCAGGCCTGCGCGCTGAACGCGATCGCCGCCGTCAAGGCCGAGATCGGCGACCTCGGGAAGGTACGCCGGGTGGTCAAGGTCGTCGGCTTCGTCGCGAGCACCCCGGACTTCACCGGCCAGCCCGGCGTCGTCAACGGGGCCAGCGAGCTGCTCGGGAAGGTGTTCGGCGACGCGGGCGTGCACGCCCGCAGCGCGGTCGGTGTGGCCGCGCTGCCGCTGGACGTCCCGGTCGAGGTCGAGATGATCGTCGAGGTCGACTGACCGAGGCTCAGGCCGGCTGGACGGTTCCGGGCTCCTGCTCGTCCCGGCTGGCTGCCGCGAGGAAGGCGATCTCGAACGCGGTCGCGCTGAGCTGGACGGCGATCTTCGCCAGGTCGTCGTGGCTGCGCGCGTCGGCCACGTGCTCGGACAGGTGCGCCCGCAGCAGCTCGCCCAGCGCGCGGGCGGCGTGGGCCGCGTCGAGCTGCAGGGCCGAGACCAGGGGCAGCGGCACGCCCTGCACGGACAGCATCCGGCCCACGCCGACCAGCAGGGTGTGGCTCACCAGCTGGCCGGTCTTGTCCCGCCAGGCCAGCCCGGTGTCGGTGAGGTCCGCCGGCAGGTCCGGCAGCAGCGAGCGGATGCGGTCCTCGGGGATGGGCACCGTCCGGGTGATGTCCGAGCTGCCGTCCCGGAAACGGCGCCGCCGGTCGGCCACGATCGCGGAGTAGCTGCTCGGCGTGGAGATCAGCCGCTTGATCGCGGCCAGCGTGAACCCCTCGCGCTGCAGCGAGGCGATCAGCTCGAGCCGGGCCAGGTGGGCGCCGCTGTACAGGGCCACCCGACCGCTGATCGTGGGCGGGAACAGCAGCCCCCGGGACTGGTAAGCCCGGATGTTGCGTGGTGTCATGCCGACCGTGTCGGCCAGCTCGGTCACGGTCATGCCCTCGGCCATGCGTCTCCCCCATGCGTCGGTCAGGTGCGACGGTACTGGGTGGCCCGGCAACGACCTACGATGCGCGACGTGACGGACGTCCCACCAGCGCTGGTCGAGCGGGCCCTCGCGTTCATGGACGCCGGCGATGCCGCCGAGGTTGCATCGCCCCGGCACGCGGCCACCGTGGTCCTGCTCCGAGACGTCGCCGCCGGACCGGAGGTCTACCTGCTGCGCCGGGCCGGGACGATGGCCTTCGCGGCCGGCATGCACGTGTTCCCGGGCGGCTCGGTCGACGCGCGGGATGGCGAGACGGCGACCGCTTGGAGCGGTCCGTCGGCCGGGCAGTGGGCGGCCTGGCTGGGCTGCGACGAGCCGCTGGCCCGGGCGCTGGTCTGCGCGGCCGTCCGGGAGACCTTCGAGGAGTCCGGTGTGCTGCTCGCGGGTCCGCACGCAGGCGATGTGGTCGCCGACACGACCGGCGACGACCTGGAGCGCGACCGGCTGTCATTGCTCGACCGCAGCGTGTCGATGGCCGAGATGCTGTCCCGACGCGGGCTGGTGCTGCGCAGCGACCTGCTCCGGCCGTGGGCGCACTGGATCACCCCAGAGTTCGAGCCCAAGCGGTTCGACACCCGGTTCTTCGTGGCCGCGGTGCCGACCGGCCAGCGCCCGCGGGACGTCAGCGGCGAGGCCGACGACACGATCTGGCTGCCGGTGGCAGAGGCGGTGGCCCGGCACGACGCCGGCGGGCTCGCGATGCTGCCGCCCACCATCGTGGCCCTGCGCGAGATCTCGGCCTTCAGGTCGGTCGCCGAGGTGCTCGAGGCACCCCGGGAGGTCCGCCCGGTGCTGCCGCGGCTGGCCCGCGACGGCGACCGCCTGTGGCTGCAGCTGGAGGACTCGTGACGGCGCTCCCCGGCTGGGCCGACCTGGTCCGGGCCGACAACCCGGGGCCGATGACGCTCGAGGGCACCAACACCTACGTGCTGCGGGCGGCGGGAGCCGGCGGGCACGAGGGCGCGATCGTGGTCGACCCGGGCCCGCTGGACGAGCTGCACCTCGCGGCCGTGGTCGCCGCCGCGGACGGGCAAATCGGTCTCGTGCTGCTGACCCACGGCCACCCGGACCACTCCGACGGCGCCCTCCTGCTGCAGGAGATGACCGGTGCTCCGATGGCGGCGGCCGACCCGCGGTTCTGTGTGGGCGCCGAGCCGCTGCGGGCCGGCACCCACTTCGACGGGGTCGCCGGACTCGACGTACGCGTCCTGGCGACCCCTGGGCACACCACTGACTCGGTCAGCTTCGTGGTGCCCGGCGACGAGCCCGGCCTGCTGACTGGCGACACCATCCTCGGGCGCGGCACCACGGTGGTCGCCCACCCCGACGGCCGGCTGGCCGACTACCTCGGGTCGCTGGCCGCCATCCGCGACCTGCCCGGGCCGCTCGCCCTGCTGCCGGGCCACGGCCCCGCGGGCGGCGTCGCGGGCGAGCGGTCCGCTGCCTACCTGGCGCACCGGGCCGAGCGGCTGGCCCAGGTGCGGGCCGCGCTGGCCGCCGGCGACACCACCCCCCAGCAGGTCGTACGCCGGGTCTACGCCGACGTCGACGAGTCGCTGTGGCCGGCCGCCGAGCTCTCGGTGCGGGCCCAGCTCGACTACCTGGCGGAGACCGAACCGTCCCCCTGACCCGCCGCCGCTTGCAAGATCGTTCGCGACGTTTGCGCGCAACACGCCGCACCCAAGCGCGGCGTGTTCCTGCGGAAGGTCGCGAACGATCTTGGTACGGCGGTCAGCGAGGTACGGCGGTCAGCGAGTCCGGCGGTCAGCCGGCGCGGCGGGTGAGGCGCTCGACGTCGAGGATGACGACCGCGCGGCCCTCCAGCCGGAGGAACCCGCGGCCGGCGAAGTCGGCCAGTGCCTTGTTCACGGTCTCCCGAGAGGCCCCCACCAGCTGGGCGAGCTCCTCCTGGGTGAGGTCGTGGGTGACCCGGACGCCGTCGTCGGTCGGCACGCCGAACCGGCGGGCGAGGTCCAGCAGCGCCTTGGCGACCCGGCCGGGCACGTCGCTGAACACGAGGTCGGCCATCGCCTCGTTGGTGCGGCGCAGCCGGCGGGCCAGGGCGGCGAGCAGCTTGTTCGCCACCTCGGGGTGCTGCGCCAGCCAGGGCTGCAGGTCGGCGTTGCCGAGCCCGATCAGGGTGGTGTCGGTGACCGCGGTGGCCGTGGCGGTGCGCGGGCCCGGGTCGAACAGCGAGAGCTCGCCGAACATCTCGCCCGGCCCCATCACGGCCAGCAGGTTCTCCCGGCCGTCCGCGGCGGTGCGGCCGAGCTTGACCTTGCCTTCGGTGACCACGTAGAGCCGGTCACCGGGGTCGCCCTCGTCGAACAGCGACTGGCCGCGGGGGAGGTGCACCTCGGCCATCTGGGCCCGGAGCTCCTGCTGAGCCGCCGGCTCGAGGGCGGCGAAGAGCGGTGACCTGCCCAGGCCTTCGACCGGCTCGTCCTCGAACGACCTGTCCATGCGTGTGTGCCTCCTCGAACCAGGCCCCGATGCGGGCCAGTCTGCCGCACCCAGGGGGTCAGGCGGCGACCAGCGTCAGGCGACGTCGCTGGTGGGGGGCAGCGGCAGGGCGCAGAGGGCCAGCGCGGGCTGTTCGCGGTAGCGGGCGATCAGCTCACTGGTGGCGTCGTCCAGCCGCTCGTGCAGGGCGCGGCGGTAGGCGGAGAGCTCGACCTCGGCGGCGGCCAGCCGGACCACCATGTCGTCGTCCGCGGAGTCCCCGGCGCTGCCGGCACCGGACTCCCACAGCACGGTCAGGTCGGGCAGCGGCGGCACGCCCGCCGCGTCGTGCACCGTGTGCACCGCCAGGCGACGGCTCGACTCCTGGTGCTGGGACAGCACGGACTGCAGCTTCGGGGCCGGCGTGCGCTCGTCGCCACGACCGACTCTGGTGTCCAGGCGCGCCTGCAGGATGCGGCGCCAGTAGGAGACCCGGGACTCCTCGGTCAGCAGGTCCTGCCGGTACACGCGGAGGGCGCTGAGCTCGAGGTGCTCCAGGTGGGGCACCCGCTGCGCCGGGCGCCGGCTGGCCGCCGGGCGGCGGTCGTAGCCGGTGCTGCGAGTCGTGGTGCGGGTGGTCACGTCGAGCCTCCTGACCGGTGCTCCGCATGGCAGGGAGTCGGGGCCGGTCCACACCGGGATCGTCGGGTCTCGCAACCGGCTTGAGGGCAGGTCACCCGTACGGGTCACGGTCGGATCCGGACCGTAGGCTCTGCTCGTGACCAGCAGCCGCCCCTCCGTCCGGGCCGACGAGACCCCGCTGGCCCGCACCCGGCGGGCCCGCCGGATCGACAAGATCCTGGCCGAGACCTACCCGGACGCCCACTGCGAGCTCGACTTCAGCACCCCGCTGGAGCTGGCGGTGGCCACCATCCTGTCTGCGCAGTCCACCGACGTGGGCGTCAACAAGGTGACGCCGGCGCTGTTCGCGAAGTACCCCACGGCCGCCGACTACGCCGCCGCCGACCGGGCCGAGCTCGAAGAGATGATCCACTCCACCGGCTTCTTCCGGGCCAAGACAAACTCGCTGATCGGGCTGGGCCAGGCCCTCGTCGAGCGGTACGACGGGGAGGTGCCGCCGCGGCTGCGCGACCTGGTCACCCTGCCGGGGATCGGCCGCAAGACGGCCAACGTGATCCTGGGCAACGCGTTCGGCGTCCCCGGCATCACCGTCGACACGCACTTCGGCCGGCTGGCCCGCCGGTTCGGCTGGACCACGCAGGACGACCCGGTCAAGGTCGAGCACGAGGTCGGCGCGCTGTTCCCGAAGCGGGACTGGACCATGCTCAGCCACCGGCTGATCTTCCACGGCCGGCGGATGTGCCATGCCCGCAAGCCGGCCTGCGGGGTCTGCCCGGTGGCCCGCCTCTGCCCGGCGTACGGCGAGGGAGAGCTGGACCCGGTCAAGGCCGCGAAGCTGGTCAAGTCCCCGGCCGAGGTGGCGACATCGGCGTGACCCAGCGAGCGGGCCGCGTCGGGCCGGTCGCGGCCACGGTGCCGGCGCTGCTGGCGCTGCTCGGGCTGCTGGCCGGCTGCACCGCCGACGCGGCTCAGCCGAAGCGCGAGGGTGCCGCGCACAGCACGGCGAGCCCAGCGGCGTACGTGCTGCCGGAGTGCCCGCGGCTGCCCGCGGCGAAGCCGGTCGACGGTGGCCTGCCGGACCTGCGGCTGCCCTGCCTGGGCGGCGGCCCGTCGGTGGACCTCGCGGACCTGCGCGGCACGCCGACGGTGCTCAACGTGTGGGCCGCCTGGTGCGAGATCTGCAACGAGGAGATGCCGGTGCTCGCGGCGGGGATGCGCCGGGCCGGCGACCGGGTGCGGTTCTTCGGCGTCCACTACAACGCGGCGGAGAAGTACGGCGAGCAGTCCGCCGCAGACTTCGGGGTGCCGTTCGCGTCGGTGCACGACGAGGACGGCGACCGGGTCGCCCGCGGGCTCCGCGTCGCCGGGCCGCCGCAGACCTTCTTCGTCACCGCCGACGGCAAGGTCGCCGGCCGCAAGGTCGGCGCGATCCAGTCGCAGGCGGAGCTCGACCAGCTGGTCCAGCGCTATCTCGGTGTCCGGCTGTGACGGACCCAGACCGGGAGCAGAGTGGCGGGCTCGAGCCGGCGTACGACCGGCTGCCCGAGTGGCTGCGCCCGCTCGCGCACGCGGCGCTGCACGTGCGGCCCGAGGAGCTGAGCCGGTTCCTGCCGCCGGAGGAGGGCGGCCGCGAGTCGGCGGTGCTCATGCTGTTCGGCGAGTCGCGACCCGGCTGGGACGGGGCCGACGTGCTGCTGATCGAGCGCGCCCACGACATGCGCAGCCACGCCGCGCAGGTGGCCTTCCCCGGCGGGGCGGTCGACCCCGGGGACGAGGACGTGGTCGCTGCCGCGCTGCGCGAGTCGGTCGAGGAGACCGGGCTCGACCCCGCGGGCGTGGACGTCATCGGGACGTTGCCCGCGCTGTTCCTGCCGCCCAGCGGGTACGTGGTCACGCCGGTGCTCGGCTGGTGGCGCGACCCGTCGCCGGTGTCTGTGGTTGACACCCGTGAGGTGGCGTCGGTGCACCGGGTGCCGCTGGCCGAGCTGCTCGACCCGGCCAACCGTTTCCAGGTCGGCCACCCCAGCGGGTACGTCGGCGCGGCGTTCGACGCGGCCGGGCTGCTGGTCTGGGGCTTCACCGCGGGCCTGCTGGACCGGATGCTCCGGCTGGCCGGCTGGGAGCTGCCGTGGGACCGCACCGACGTGCGCGGCCTGCCGGCCGACCAGCTGCCCCGGATCCTGCCCGACGGCGAGGTGGGCAGCCGGTGAACTGGCTGGACATCGCGTTGCTGGTGTCGGCAGTCTCGTTCGCCTTCTCCGGCTACCGGCAGGGGTTCGTGGCCGGGGTGCTGGCGTTCACCGGCTTCCTGATCGGCGGCGTGGCCGGCCTGCTGCTCGCGCCGCGGGTGGTCTCCTCGCTGGACCCCGGTACCGGCCAGTCGCTGCTGGCGGTGGGCATCGTGCTGCTGGCGGCGACCGTCGGGCAGGTGGCGCTGGGCTGGGTCGGCGCGGTGGTCCGGGCCCGGATCACCTGGCGGCCGGCCCGGATGGTCGACGCCGGGATGGGCGCCGCCGTGAGCGTGATCGCGATGCTCGTCATCACCTGGTTCCTGGCGTCGTCGCTGCGGCCGGGACCGCTGCCGTCCCTGTCGCGGCAGATCAGCGACTCGCGGGTCGTCACGGCGGTCGACCAGGTGATGCCCGAGCGGGCCCGCACGCTGTTCTCCTCGTTCCGCCAGGTGCTCGACGACAACGAGCTGCCGACCGTGTTCGGCGGCCTCTCCCCGGAGCGGATCCGCTCGGTGCAACCGCCCGAGCCCGGCATCACGTCCACCGCCGCGGTGCGCCGGGCCGCGGCCAGCGTGGTGGAGATCAGCGGCACCGCGGCCGAGTGCAGCCGGCGGCTGGACGGCAGCGGCTTCGTCATCGCGCCGAAGCACGTGCTCACCAACGCCCACGTGGTGGCCGGCGTCGACCGGCCGCAAGTGAGGGTGGGCGGGGCCGGGCCGCGGCTCGCCGCCCGGGTCGTCGTCTTCGATCCCCGCCGCGACCTTGCTGTCCTCTACGTGCCCGACCTGTCGGCGCCCGCGCTGGACCTCGACGACTCGGGCGGCCGCGGCGACCAGGCGGTCGTCGCCGGCTTCCCCGGCGGCGGTCCGTTCCGGCTCGGTGCGGCCCGCATCCGCGACACTCTCAACGCCCGCGGCGCCGACATCTACCACCGCACGCAGACCACCCGCGAGGTCTTCTCGCTGTACGCCGATGTGGAGCCGGGCAACTCCGGCGGTCCGCTGCTCAGCCTGAAGGGTGACGTGTACGGCGTCATCTTCGCGAAGTCGCTGGACGACTCGCTGACCGGTTACGCCCTGACGGTCGACGAGGCCCGCCCCGTGGTCAAGGCCGGCCGCAATGCCACCGCTGCGGTCGACACCGACACCTGCGCCTGACCCAGCCCCCGCCTCCCCCTTCCGCCCCTGCCGCCGTTGACGTGGTCAACAGGGGCGGAGCAGATCGGCTGGCGGACTGGTGACAGGGGGGCATTCCGGCTGGGGAACGTCCGGAACCGGACCTAACCTGCGGGCGACATCACCGACGAGACGTTGCGCGGAAGGAACCGAGCATGCGCTCACGAATGGACGGCATGTGGTGGGGAACCGCCATCGAGGCCCCGGACCCCAGCAGCCTGGCGAGGTTCTACTCCGACCTGCTTGGCTGGCCGATCGGGCACGAGGAGCCGGGCACGGCCATCCTGGCCGCTCCGGAAGGCTCCATCTACATCGTCTTCCAGCAGGCGACCGACTACAAGGCCCCGGTCTGGCCGCCCGCCGACGGGGAGCAGCGTCCGATGATGCACTTCGACTTCCAGGTCGGAGATCTCGGCTCCGCGGTCGACGAGGCGCTCGCCCTGGGAGCCACGCTGGCGACGCACCAGCCGCAGGAGAACGTGCGGGTGCTCCTCGACCCGGCCGGGCACCCGTTCTGCCTCTGCCGGGACGACGGCTAGTCCGCAGCCGGCGAGGCTTTAGAGGTGGAGCTGCCACTCGACCCCGGTGAGGAGCACCTGGTAGCCGAGCAGCTCGTTCACGCCGACCATGTGCGTGTTCGACACGGCGTTCCAGGTATCCATCTCGCGCAGCTGGGGCTCCTGCTCGCGCAGCCAGCGCAGCATCGCGACCTTCAGCAGCACGCCGAGCCGGTGCCCGCGGTGGTCCCGGACGACGCTGGTGTCGTACTGCTCCGCGTGCCACGGCTGCTCGGAGTCGACCGACACGACAGTGACGCCGGCCAACGTGCCGGTGGCGGTCTCGCGGGCGACGAGCCGGTAGGTGCGGCGGCCCAGGAGCTCCTGCATGTGCTCTGACGCCAGGAGCCGCTCGGGCGTGAAGGTCTCGTCCTCGATGTCGAGGCCGTCTGTCGGAGCATCGTTGATCGCTGACGTCAGCTCGCAGACTGCCGACTGCATCGACTCCGGGACCCGACCAGGCAGCCGGACGAGCTCGTAGGCGGCGGCGTGCGCGCTCGCCTCGTCGTACGCCGTGTCCAGGCGAGCCCAGTCCAGTGCGGTCAGGTCCTGCCGGCGCTGGGCGACGTCCTGGGCCCGCTCGAACCCCAGGGCGGCGGCGAAGCCGACCGCCGGGCCGTAGTCGACGGACTCGGTCAGGACCATCGTGCGACCCTCCCTCCGAACCCGCTGCACCCCGGCCTGGAAGAGGGCACGGCCGATGCCCTGCCGGCGGTGACCGGGGTCGACCCGTACGTCGAGGAGGCCGAGGTGCCGGTTGTCCCAGCACGGCAGGTCGATCCGGAGCAGCCCGACCGGTCGGCCGGTCTCGTCGCGCAGCAGGGCCGCTTCGGTCGGCTCCGCGTCCCAGCCGTAGGTCAGGTTGGCCGTCAACGACCGGGTCGAGTCGGTCATCCACATGGGGGTGTCGACGCGGCGCACGGCCTCGGTGACAGCGACGGCGCCCGCCACGTCGCGCGGGTCGAGGCGGGTGCGGTCCAGCCAGGTCAGGGTCACCCAGTCAGGAAAGCGGCTGTCGGTCGCCACCGCGACCGAATTCCGACCGGCGTCGCTGGGTCGTGATCCAGTTCGTCGCCCACGTGTCGCCGCCGTCGCGGGAGAACGCCTGCTCGAACCGTGGCTCGACGGCCTCGGCGAACCAGGAGTACCGGACCCGGACCGGCTGGCCGCCCACGACGTCGTCGCACTCGAAGGTCCCCTGCCCGTCGTCGAACCGGCCGACGACCGGCTCGTCGAAGACACCCGGCGCCCGGGTCGAGGACCACCAGATGCGCCACGTGTCGGTCCCGGGGTCGTACAGCCGCAAGGTGAAGCCCTCGAACGCCTCGGCGCCGTCCGCCGCCGGCATGAACAACCGGTCGATGTTGCCGAGACCGCCGAGGACCGGGAACGCCTCGGACGTCCCCTCGCTCTCGACCCACTCGGTGCAGTCCGGGTCGGTCGTGTCCCGCAGCTTCCGCAGGTGGAAGGTCCAGCTGCCGTGCAGGAAGTCGAAGTCGTGGGCTCCGTTGCTCGTCACGGTCGCGAGCATGCTGCGGCCCACCGACAAAGCGCTCTGGTCAGCCGCGCAGGCGCAGGGTTCGGGGCGGTTCGCCGTCCACCAACGGCTCGCTGGCCAGCGACCGGCCGGCGGCGACCACACCAGGCACGTCGATGCCGTACGGCGGCGCGCCGGCGTACGGCTCGATCCGGGCGGCGCCGCGCTGCAGCAGGGTCGAGGCCCCGGTCGGGTTGCCGCGGGCCCGGTGGGTCAGCCCGACCGCC
>JAVEDA010000211.1 GCA_030841195.1 Actinomycetota bacterium
TCCTTCTCGTCGATGTCCTTCCAGATGTGCTCCGGCAGGATGTAGACGTAGAGGTGCAGCATGATCGGGCTCGGCTTCTTGATCTTCATCACGACGGTGACGTCGTCGGTCGCCTCGACCGAGGTCAGGCCGGCCACGTAGTTGCCGAAGTTGGTCTGCTCGTACTTGCCGGTCATGACCCGGTTGAACGTGTAGGCGACGTCGTGCGCGGTCAGCGGCACACCGTCGGACCACTTCAGGCCGGGCACGAGGTGGTAGGTCCAGGTGAGCCCGTCCGGCGAGGTGTCCCAGCTCTGCGCGAGGGCCGGCGTCGCGGAGAAGTCCTTGGCCGCGTAGTCGGTGAGGGTCTCGTACTGCAGCTGGTACATCTCGTACGACGACGCGGCGATGCCCGTGAACGGGTTCAGCGAGTCCAGGTCCTGGGTCAGGCCGACCGTGAAGGTGACCTTGTCGCTGGACGTCGCCCGCATGCCGGCGCCCGCCGTGACCGCCGTACCGGGAAGTGCCGCTCCCGCCAGCAGCACCGCCGCGACCGCCACCAGGACCCGTCGACCGCGCATCTGGACCTCCAGGTCGGGCTGCGGATATCGCGCCGTTCTAGGCGCTAGGCAGCGGTTTTCCGTCGTGGCCGCATCATGGTGGTATCCGATCCGTTTGTCACGCGTTCTGCTGAGTGGCGAGTCAGTAACGATTCGGCACACCGCTACGGTGCTCCCGTGCCCGCCCTCTCCGGCCCACCCAACGCCCCTCGCCGGCCCACCAGCCGGGTTCTGCACGGGGTCGAGGTCGTCGACGACTTCGCCTGGATGCGGCAGACCGACGACCCCGACCTGCTCACCTACCTGCGGGCCGAGAACGCCTGGTGTGACGCCGCCACCGCGCGGCTGCAGGGACTCATCGGGAAGATCTCCGCCGAGCTCGCCGCCGCGATGCCGGACGAGGACGTGTCCGCTCCGTGGCTGCGTGGCGGCTGGGAGTACCGGACCCGCCGTCCGGCCGGCGCCCAGTACTCCGTGCTGGTACGCCGGATGGCCAGCAACGACACCGAAGACATCGCCGACGACGAGCACGCCGAGGACGCCGAGCTGCTGGACGAGAACGTCCTCGCGGTCGGGCACGAGTTCCTCGAGCTCGGCGTCTGCGAGCCGAGCCCGGACGGCGCCCTGCTCGCCTACTCCGTCGACGTCGACGGTGACGAGATCTACACCCTGCGGGTCCGCGACCTGGCCACCGGCGTGGACCTGGCCGACGAGCTGACCGGTACCTACTCCGGGCTCGGCTGGGCCGCCGACGCAACCAGCTTTCTCTACACCACCTTGGACGACACGTTCCGGCCGGACACCGTGCGCCGGCACGTGCTCGGCACACTGCAGTCGGCGGACACCGTGGTCTGGCACGAGGCCGACCGTCGGTTCGAGCTCGAGATCGAGCCGACCCGCAGCGGCGACCTGGTCCGGCTGGTGGCCCGCAGCCGGGACACCTCGGAGGTGCGGCTGGTCGCGACCGATGCTCTGGACCAGCCGGCCCGGCTGGTGGCCGCTCGGGTGCCCGGCCGCGAGTACTTCGTCGACCACCAGCCAGGTCCCGACGGCGGACGGTTGCTGGTCGTCACCGACCTGGACGCGCCCGAGTTCCGGGTGATGACAGCGCCGCTGACCAGCCCCGCGCCGGAGCACTGGACCGAGCTGCTCGCGCACGACCCTGCGGTGCGGGTCGAGGGCGCGGACGCGTTCGGCGACCACGTGGTCGTCAGCGAGCGCAGCGGCGGCCGGCTGCGGCTGCGGGTGCTGGACCGGGACGGCGGGTGCGTGCGGCTGGTCGAGCCGGACGCGGTCGGCGAGAGCGTGGCCCTGGCCCGCAACGACGACCAGGACCTACGGGCGGTCCGGCTGGTCCGCGAGGGGTGGGTGCGGCCGCCGGTCACCGTCGACCACGACCTGGTCACCGGGGCCGAGCACCCAGAGCACCAGCAGGTGGTGCGGCGGTCGCTGGACGGTTTCCGGTGCGAGGTCGTGCACGCGGTGGCCGACGACGGCGTGCGGGTCCCGCTCACCCTGGTGCGCCGCGGAGAGCCGGTGCCTGGAGCGCCCTGCCTGCTCTACGGGTACGGCGCCTACGAGTCCAGCCTGGACCCCGAGTTCTGGCCGGAGATGCTGGCGCTGCCGGACCGCGGCGTGACCCTCGCGATCGCGCACGTGCGGGGCGGCGGGGAGCTCGGTCGCGACTGGTGGCAGCAGGGCCGCCTGCTGCGCAAGCGCTCGACGTTCACCGACTTCCTCGCCTGCGCCCGGCACCTGGTGACCACCGGCGTCGCGGCGCCCGACCGGATCGCCGCCCGCGGCCTCAGCGCCGGCGGCTTGCTGATGGGCGCTGTGACCCACCTGGCTCCCACCACCTTCGCACTGGTCGTGGCCGAGGCACCGTTCGTGGACGTGGTGGCCAGCATGCTCGACGACACCATCCCGCTGACGGTGGCGGAGTGGGAGGAGTGGGGCGACCCGCGGGACCCGGAGCAGTTCGCCTACCTGCTCGGCTACTCCCCCTGCGACAACCTGCCGGGACCGCGTCGCCCGGCGCTGCTGGTCACGGCGAGCCGCAACGACCCCCGGGTCTCGGTGCACGAGCCGGCCAAGTGGGTCGCCAAGATCCGAACTGCAGAGCACGCGGCGCCGGCCGAGAACGACGTACCGCTGCTGCTGCGCACCGCGATGGGCGCCTCGTCCCACACCGGCCCCGCCGGCCGCTACGACGTCTGGGCCTACGAGGCCTTCCTGCACGCCGTGACGCTGGACCGCCTCGGCCTCACCTGACTGATCCGGCGGGTTAGCCCTTGGCGGCGAGGACGGTGACGGACGTCTGCTCGGTGCAGCCGGCGATCTCGCGGATCGCCCAGCGTCCGGTGTAGCCGTTGCCGGTCCAGTTCGACTCGGCGTCGCGCTCCTCCACCTCACCCTCTGTGAGCGTGAAGCCGGCTCCCTTCATCGCTTCCTGGAGCTGCTTCAGCACCGCCTTGACGTCGCTGTCGACCACGGCGTACACGATGGTGCGCCCGCCGCTGCGCCGTTCGGAGCCGTAGATCACCGCGCCGTCGGGCAGCGGGAAATCGGCCGGGAACGCCGCCGGCACCGTCGCCGGGTCGGTCACCTCGTCCGCGCAGACCGGCGTCGGCGCGCCGCTGGCCCGCAGCTGCTTTTCGGCAGCCTTGTCCTCGTCACTCTCGCCACCGCCGCAGCCCGAGAGGGTCGCTGCGGTGAGCAAGGCGAGCGCGACCAGTGTGCGCACCCGCTGCACCTACTTCCTCGGCTTCTTGACGTGCTTCCCGGTCACGACCGCGTCGTAGGCGCCGAACAGCGTGCTGCCCGAGCTCTGCCGGGCGATGGTGGCCAGTGCGTCGTAGTTCTCCACGCCACCGGAGGCGCAGGCGCCGGTGCAGCCGTCGGCGTAGCCCACGAGTACCCGCCCCTGCTTGTCGATGGTGACGTCCATGAAGTCGAGCAGGTTGCGGTCGTCACCGCACGTCGTGCCGCCGGTGCAGATCGAGCCCCGCTGGACCGCGTCGTTGGGCGTGGCGTCGGTCGTCACCCAGCTGACGCCACCGTCGTAGGTCGTGGCGACGTAGAGGTGCCAGACGCCGTGGAAGTTGGCCTGGTCCTGATAGTTGCCGCCGGTCGTGGTGCCAAGGAACGTAAAGGCCGCACGGTTCGCGTCGCCCGCGACGACGGCTGGGAACACGACGTTCTTCACGCCGAGCTGCGCGCCAACGTTCTGGTCGTTGACCCAGGTGGCACCCTTGTCATGCGACACCGCGATCCGCGCCGTGCCGTCGCTGTTCTGGTAGCCGAAGTACGCCGTGCCGTCGCTGGCCAGTCCGACACTCGGGTCCGAGTCGCCGGGCGTGCTGGTCGGCACCTTCTGCAGGTCCCAGGTAGCGCCGTTGTCGGAGGAGACCGCCACACCCTGGTTGCCGCCGCAGCCCTTGTTCGGGACATAGACCGTGCCGTCCGGGGCGACCTTGACGTGGCCGTGCAGGCCGCCGCAGTCGAGCAGGCTGTACATCGGTACAGCCGGCCCGTACGTGGTGCCACCGTCCCGGCTGACGGCGCATGACGCGTCGGCGATGTCCTGTGAGCAGTAGTAGACGGCGCGATCACTCGTGACCCCGCCGATTCCGTCGGCGGAGAAGGCGCCGCCGCCGAGCGTCTGGTGGTCGACACCTGAGTTGATGCCGGACCCGGAGGTCGGGTTCCAGGTGCTGCCGTCGTCGTCGGTGAAGCAGGTCAGCGCCGTCTTGCCGGCCAGCTGCGACTCGAACGTCCGACCGGTCGCACGGTCGGTGTAGAGGATCGGGTCGAGGCTCGTGGTGCTGCCCTGCGGGCAGCCGTTGGTGGCCATGGCGCTCTTGTCCGACCAGGTCGGGCTGCCAGCCGAGTCATAGGTGACCTTGAAGGTCGACGTGTACGCCTGGTACATCGCGGCGCCGGTCGTCCAGTTCACCCCGATCGAGGGTTCACCGGCGTTGTGCGCGTCACCGAGGCTCTCGGGCGCCGCATCGTTGCGGAAACCGGGGGCCGGCGCTGTGCTCGGGGCGGGCACGGCCGGGTTGGTGACCAGCTTCGCGGTCCCGGTGATGCTCTCGCCGAGCGGAGCGAACGGGACGACCCGCACGATGTACGACGACGCGACCGCCGGCAGCAGGATTGTCTCGGGGTCGCTCGAGGACGCGGCCGAGCTGACGACGGCCCCAGAGGCATCCAGGACGTAGATGTCGAAGTCGGCCGCGGAGTTCGCCCACGCCACGTCCACCCGGAGGCTGTGATCGGCGTCGTAGCCCGCGGGGACGTTGACGTTCAGCGCGTAGTCGTCGCACGGGGTGGCCGCGCCGCAGGTGACCTCGCCGGTCTGCCCGGTGACATTCGGCACCCCGAACGGACCGGCGGTCCAGGTCGCCGTCGGGGTGGTTTCGCTCACCGAGCCGCTCCCCGGAGTCGCGGCTACGGCCGGGACGACCGCTGCGGCGACGGCCAGGGCGGACACCGCCAGGACGGCCACGCTGCGTGACTTCAGCCGGACAGGGTGCAACCGCACGGTGCGCCTCCTCGTGGAGTCCGCGCCTCGGGCTCCGGACTGCCAACGACCTCTGTCCCCAGAAGTGATGGGTTGCACACATCTGTGCCGTTGCGAAGTCGGGCTCAGGACTGGGTGCCGGTCCAGATCTGCATCGGGCGGACCCCGCCGTGCATCTCGCCGTACGTGATCGGCTCGCCTGCAGCCTCGCGCGTGTACGGGACGAGCAGCACCAGGGCGACGCCGTCCTTGTGCTCGATCTCGAGCCGCACCGCGGGCCGTCCGTCGACGTCGGTCACGTCGGCCACGAAGGCGAACGCCCGCTGGCTTGCCGCGTACGCCGGCGCCTCGGCGTACAGCGACTCGAGGACCTCCTCGGTGGTGGGGCTGTCGCCGAGCGACTCGGGGCCGGTCAGGAAGACCAGCTCGCCGGCCCGGGACAGCGTCGCCGCCACCGGGTAGAAGCCGCCGTCGGCCGTGAGCCGCTGTGCCGCGAGGGTCAGGGCGGCGCGCATCAGCCCGTCGACGTCGGCCTGGGTCTCGGCCGAGGCGCCGTCCCGCCAGCTCACCGTCGAGGACTCAGCCACCGGACACCGCCAGCTCGGCGTCCGCGTCGAGCGCACCACCGGAACGCTCGGCCAGCCAGCCCTCCGGCAGCACGACACGGCGCGGCGACCCGGCCCGCCCGCGCGGCGCACCGACCGCCACCGCGGGGAACGGCTCGGCCGCGTCCAGCGTCGCGAGCAGGTCGTCCAGCTCGCGCAGGCTGGACACGAGAGCCAGCCGGTTGCGGGTCTCGCCGCCGACGGAGAAGCCCTTGAGGTACCACGACACGTGCTTGCGGAACTCGCGCGCACCCTTGTCCTCACCGAGCCACTGCGCCATCAGCCCGGCGTGCCGGCGCATGACGTCGGCCACCTCACCGAGGTCCGGCCCGGCTTCATCCGGCAGCCCCGCGAAGGCCCGGTCGAGCGCCCGGAACAACCACGGCCGGCCGAGGCAGCCGCGGCCGACGACGACCCCGTCGCAGCCGGTCTCGCGCATCATCCGGAGCGCGTCCGCGGCCTCCCACACGTCGCCGTTGCCGAGGACCGGGACCGACGTCACCGCCTCCTTGAGCCGGGCTACCGCGGCCCAGTCGGCCTGGCCGGAGTAGGCCTGGGCTGCGGTCCGGCCGTGCAGCGCGACCGCCGCAACCCCCTCGTCCTCGGCGATCCGGCCCGCGTCGAGGTAGGTCAGATGGTCGTCGTCGATCCCCTTGCGCATCTTCATCGTCACCGGCACCTGGCCGGCCGCGCCGACCGCCGCCCGCAGCACCGACCGGAGCAGGTCGCGCTTCCACGGCAGAGCCGCGCCGCCGCCCTTGCGGGTGACCTTGGGCACCGGGCAGCCGAAGTTGAGGTCGATGTGGTCGGCCCGGTCCTCGGCCACGATCATCGTGACGGCCTCCCGGACGACGGCCGGGTCGACGCCGTAGAGCTGCAGGCTGCGCGGAGACTCCTGCGGGCCGAACTCGATCAGTCGCATCGTCTCGGGATCACGCTCCACCAGCGCCCGGGTGGTGATCATCTCGCTGACGTAGAGCCCACCGCCGTACTCCCGGCACAGGGTGCGGAACGGCTGGTTCGTAATGCCTGCCATCGGCGCCAGCACCACCGGCGGCGACACGACGAACGGCCCGATGCGCAGCGCGGTCGCGCTGGCCGGGGTAGTCGTGGTGGCTGCCGTGGTCACGCCGCCATTGTCGCAAGCGCGATCAGCCGAGGGCGACCCGGATGATCCGGTCGTCGCCCGGGCCTGGTGACGCGCGCCCGTCCCGGTTGGACGTGGTGATCCAGAGCGACCCGTCCGGAGCCCGCTTGACCTGCCGGATCCGGCCGAACCGGCCGGCGAAGTGCTTACGCTTGCGGCCCGCGTCGGGTCCGCGCAGCAGGACAGAGAAGAGGCACTCGCCGCGCAGGGCGCCGAGCCAGGCCCGGCTGTGCGCGACCGCGATGCCGGCCGGTGAGCAGGTGGACGTCGGTGACCACTCAGCGAGCGGGTCGCGGAAGCCCCCGTTGCCGTCGCCGCCCTCGACCAGCGGCCAGCCGTAGTTGGCACCGCGCACGATCTGGTTGAGCTCGTCGGTCTCCTTCTCGCCGAACTCGCTGGCCCACAGCGTGCCGCGCCGGTCGAAGGTGATGCCCTCCACGTTGCGGTGTCCCATCGACCAGACGTGGTTGCCGAACGGGTTGCTCGCTGGCACCCCGCCGTCGGGCGTCAGCCGCAGGACCTTGCCGCCGAGCGAGCTGCGGCTCTGCGCGCGGTCGCCGACCTCGCCGTCGCCGGTGCTGGCGTAGAGCAGCCCGTCCGGCCCGAACACGAGCGCGCCACCGTTGTGGTGCAGGTTCATCGGGATCCCCCCGAGCACGAGTTCGCGCTTGCCGAGCTGCCCCCCGCTGTAGCGGAACCGCACGATCCGGTTGTCGTGGGACGTCGAGAGGTAGGCGTAGACCAACCTGTTGGTGTCGAAGCCGGGGTGCAGCGCCAGACCGAGCAGCCCGCTCTCGCCCGCCGACGACACCTGGCTGAACGCGTCCAGGTGGCCGACCCGGTGACGGCCGCCACCACGCTTGACCACGTGCACGTCACCGCTGTCCCGCTCGCCGACAAGGGCGTTGCCGCTGGGCAGGAACGCCATCCCCCACGGGACGCCGAGTCCCTTGGCCAGGGTGCGGTCGACCCGCGGCGCCGCCGACGCCGGTCCGGTGCCGGCTGCCCCCAGGCCGAGCGCGACACCTCCCGTGGCCGCCAGGCCGGCCTTGAGCAGGGTGCGTCGGTCGAAGTCGGTCATGTGGAAGACCCTCCCTCAGAGGCAGCGGGACGCCGGGCGGGCGCGGACCCGGTTGCCGTGGATCGCGAGCTCACGGACGGCGCCGTTGTTGCTGTTGTTCACCTCGAGCAGCTGGTCGATCGGGTCGACCACGGTGGTCAGGCAGTAGAGCCCGTCGGGCAGGCCGGGTGGCAGGACGACGCTCTGGCCGGCGAGGAAGCTCTGGTAGATGTCCATCCAGCCCACCGAGATGCCCTGCGGGCTCCGCCGGGTGCAAGCGCCGTACGCCTCGGGGTAGGTGAAGAACCCGTAGCGCAAGGGCAGCCGGGCGGTGTCGCGCAGGCAGAAGCTCACCTTGCGCCGGGCGCTGACGACGGCCTGCAGGCCGACGCTGGGGTCGTACAGGACGTACTGCGCGGACGCCTTGAAGTGCCAGTGGTGGTGCAGCGGGTGGTAGATCATGCAGCCGGCCCGGTGCCGGGACACGCCGATGTCGATCAGCGGTTCGTAGATCCCGTTGAGGTTCGCGTCCCGGTAGATGATCTGGGTCGAGTTGTGCTGGCCGACCGGGCAAGGCTGCTTCTGGTTCGGCCGCACCTCGATCGGCCCGACGCCTATGTTGCCGAGCGACGAGGTGAAGCGCAGCCGGCGGATGCCCGTCTTCTTGTTCAGGTGGATCGACAGCTCCGATGCCGGTACCGCGATCAGGTCGGGCAGCAGCCGGGTATCCGGCGGCGGCGTCACCGTGGGAGTCGGCGTGGGAGTCGGCGTGGGAGTCGGCGTGGGAGTCGGCGTCGGTGTCGGCGTCGGCGTGGTGTCAGTCGGAGTCGGCGTCGACGTGTCGGTGCTCGTGCTGGTGCCCATGAATCCGCCGGCGGCGGCCACGGCTCCGGGCGTCCCCTGTGCCGGGATGACGCTGACCACTAGGGCGGCGACCACCGCTGCCGCGGCAGCCACAGCTCCGCGTACGACGTTCTCCCCGAGCACCGGTCTCACCCGCCTGCCTGCGTGTGCGCTCTGCTTCCGCCGGAGGTTAGCGGACCGACCTGGCGACCGCGCGTTCCTAGAGCCAGCCACGCCGTTCGGCGACGAGCACCGCCTCGGCGCGGGTCCGATGTATCAGGCGGGTACGGATCCCGCTCATCCCGTTCGTGAACTACAACGCCACCGTCGCCACCGTCGCCGTCGCCGTAGGTGCCCTCGCCGGCCTGGGCGCGCTGATCTTCCAGGTCCTGCAGGGCCACAACGCCGATGCCCAGCTCGCAGGCCTCGTCGGCTTGCTCTTCGGCGCCTTCCTGCGGGTGCCCGGCCAGCAGGAGCCGGCCCGGCCCGACCATCGGGCCGACCGGGTCACCACCGAGCTGCCCCGCTGACCGGTCATCGCCCGGCGACTGCCGCCTCGATGACTCGGGTCAGCGCCCGGTGCAGGTCCTCGAGCTCGGCCACCTCCATCCCGAGGCGGGCGACGACCTGCTCGGGGATGCGCTCGGCCTGCTCGCGCAGCGCCTGGCCGCGCGGGGTGAGGGAGACGGTCAGGGCCCGCTCGTCCTGGGGGTTCCGAGGCCTGGTGACCAGGCCTTGCGCCTCGAGCCTCTTCAGCAGCGGCGACAGCGTGCCCGAGTCCAGCTGCAGCAGGGCCCCGACGTCCTTCACCGGCATCGGTGCGTGCTGCCAGAGCGCCAGCATCACCAGGTACTGCGGATGGGTGAGCCCCATCGGCTCGAGCAGCGGCCGGTAGACCGACAGCACGGTCCGGGAGGCCACCGAGAGAGCGAAGCACACCTGCCTCTCCAGCTCGAGCGGGTTGCCGGTCAGCGCCGGCGAGGTCGTCGTTGCCATACCGGCCAGGTTACCTCATTACATCGTGTACGATTAAGTTGTGCACAATCGAACTGCGTTCTCCGCCCGGCTGTACGCCGGTCTGTTCCGCGTCTTCGGCCCAGCCCAGCTTGGCGACCCCCACGAGGCACCACCGCCTCCGGCACCGGCGGCGGCTCCCTGCCCCCAGTGCGGGGCCCCGTTGGCCACCCACGTATTCATCGAGACCGCGAAACGCAAGCGGCTGCTCCGCTGCCAGCCCTGAGCCCCGTCGAGCGGCGCGACCTGGTGGTTCCCACCGGCGTGTCGCCACCAGTTCGCGCCACTCGACGACGGGTCAAGTCAGCTCAGCTGAGCTGAGCCGCCCGGCGCAGCCAGGTGCCCGGGTCGCTCGCGTGGTAGACCCGCTCGGCCGGCTCGATGCCGTCCAGGAAGACCCGGTAGATCAGCGCCTGCCGGAGCGCGCCGACTGGCGCCAGCAGCGCAGCCGCCCGGTCCGGGTCCGACCCCGGCACCGCGTCGCGCCACAGGTCCGCCCACGCGGCCCGGACCGGCTCGCGCTTCGCCTCGCCGATGCTGGACAGGAACGCAGCCTGGTCCAGCAGCGGGTTGCCGATGCCGCAGTCGCCCCAGTCGAGCAGCACGCTGCGACCCTCGACCGAGCCGCGGGTGTTGCCGGGGTGGAAGTCACCGTGCACCAGCGTGTCCGGCACTCCGCAGGAGGCGACGGCGGCGAACCGGTCCGGCAGCCCGGCGAGCAGGGCCTGCAGGGCGGCCACCGTGTCGTCGTCCAGCTCACCGGCGGTGCGAGCCACCAGGTCCGTCACCGCCGGCACGAACGGTCCCGCCCGCCAGTCCGGCGCGCCGACCTCGGCCAGCTCGTGCACCCGGTCGACCCAGTCCCGTTGCAGCCCGACGAGCATGCCGAGGACACGCAGCAGCACCGGCAGTGGCCCGTCCCAGTGGTCCTCGCCGGGCACGTCGGCCAGCAGCACCCGCGGACCCTCCGCCGCGATCAGCGGCGGCACGACGGCCGGGTCCAGCCGGGCGAGCATGGCGCCCTCGTGGCCGAAGAACGGCGGCACCACCTTGAGCCAGGCCGGCCCGGCCGCCGTCGGCAGCCGCCAGACACTGGAGAGGTTCCACGTCTTCACCTGGACGGCCGGGCCGGCCCGGTCCTGCCCCGCGGCGCGCAGCCGAAGGTCGGCCCAGGCGAGGTCGCGGCCCGGTCCCCCTGGGCGCGCGAAAGGCAGCCGCAGCGGGTGGTCCAGCAGCGGGTCGGACGCGTCGGCCGGCCACGGCGCCAGCGGCAACGGCAACGGCTTCGCGACCTCCGCGAGGTAAGTGACCGGACCGCCCGCCGCCCGCTCGGCCACCGGTGCTGTGACCAGCCGGAGCACGGTCACCTCGATGCCGAACTGCGCCCGGGCACCTGCCACGACCGGCTCGACCTCCGGCCACCACGGCACCTCGACCTCGAACGGCGGAAGCGACCCGAGGCGGCGACCCTCGTGGTCGCAGAGCAGCAGCGACACCTGCCGGGGCGGGAGCTGCTCCCCCGCGGTCACGGCCTCAGCAGCCGAGCAGGCGCGCCGCCAGCCAGCCGGGCACGGCGTCCAGACCGATCCGCTCCTGGGTCATCGTGTCGCGCTCGCGCACGGTCACGGCCTGGTCGTCCAGGGTGTCGAAGTCGACGGTCACGCAGAACGGCGTACCGATCTCGTCCTGGCGCCGGTAGCGACGGCCGATCGCGCCGGCGTCGTCGAACTCCACGTTCCAGCTCTGCCGCAGGGTGGCGGCCAGGTCCTTCGCCTTCGGCGTGAGGTCGGCGTTGCGGGACAGCGGCAGCACGGCAACCTTCACGGGCGCCAGCCGCGGGTCGAAGCGCATCACGGTGCGCTTCTCCATGACGCCCTTGGCGTTGGGCGCCTCGTCCTCGGTGAAGGCGTCGAGCATGAAGGCCAACGTCGCGCGGGTCAGGCCGAGGGCCGGCTCCACGACGTACGGCGTCCAGCGCTCGCCCTTCTCCTGGTCGAAGTAGGTGAGGTCGGCGCCGGAGTGCTTGGAGTGCGCCATCAGGTCGAAGTCGGTGCGGTTCGCGATGCCCTCGAGCTCGTCGAACTCCTTGCCGCCGAAGTTGAAGCGGTACTCGATGTCGACGGTGCGCTTCGAGTAGTGCGACAGCTTCTCCTGCGGGTGCTCGAAGAACCGCAGGTTCTCCTCGCGGATGCCGAGGTCGATGAACCAGTCCCAGCGCTGCTTGAGCCAGTAGTCGTGCCACTGCTCGTCGGTGCCGGGCTCGACGAAGAACTCCATCTCCATCTGCTCGAACTCGCGGGTCCGGAAGATGAAGTTGCCCGGGGTGATCTCGTTGCGGAACGACTTGCCGGTCTGGGCGATGCCGAACGGCGGCTTCTTGCGCGCCGAGGTCATCACGTTGAGGAAGTTGACGAAGATGCCCTGCGCGGTCTCGGGCCGCAGGTAGTGCAGCCCCTCCTCGCTCTCCACCGGGCCGAGGTAGGTCTTGAGCAGGCCGGAGAACTGGCGCGGCTCGGTGAACGCGCCCTTGGTGCCGCAGTTGGGGCAGTTGACGTCCTTGAGGCCGTTCGGCGGCGGGCTGCCCTTCTTCGCCTCGTAGGCCTCCTCGAGGTGGTCGGCGCGGAACCGCTTGTGGCAGGACTGGTACTCGACGAGGGGGTCGGTGAAGGTGTCGACGTGACCCGACGCCACCCAGACCTCGCGGGCCAGGATCACAGCTGAGTCCAGGCCGACGACGTCCTCGCGGGTCTGCACCATGGACTTCCACCACTGGCGCCGGACGTTCTCCTTCAGCTCCACGCCCAGCGGGCCGTAGTCCCAGGCGGACCGGGTGCCGCCGTAGATCTCGCTGCTGGGGTAGACGAAGCCGCGGCGCTTGCTGAGGCTGACGATCTGCTCATTGCGACGGTCGCTGCTGGACGTGGTGGTGCCTTTGGCCACGATGGCCTCCATCCGGCTGGTTGTCGGCGGGTCTGCCTGTCGGCGAGTGGGGAAGCCTAACGGCTGGCGAGCACTTCGTACGCGCTGGGCTCCTGCACCGCGTGCGCCAGCGCTTCCGGGGCGGTCATCTTCACGTCGTACGACGAGAGCGCGCGGCGGTAGGCACCGACCCCGTCCCACTCGGTGCTGAGGACCCACAGGTCCGGCTCGTCGACCGCACGGCCGAGATGGCCACGGACGAAGCCCGACATCCCGGCCAACAGCACGAGCAGGTCCTCGGCCCCGGTGCGGAACGCCGCCCCCTCGCCGTCGGGCACCCGGACCCTCGTCATCACCAGCATCCCGTCACCCTAGTCCGGCACGAAAATGAAAACGGTTGTCGTTTGCGTGTTAGGGTCGTCGCATGCCCGTCCTCTTCGCCCTCGCCGCCGTGCTGTCCACCGGGCTCGGCGGGGTGGTGGCGCTGCGCAGCAGGGACCGGCTGCACCTGGTCCTCGGGTTCGCGGCCGGGGTCATGCTGGGTCTGGTCGCCTTCGACCTGCTGCCCGAGCTGTTCGAGCTGTCGGATGCCGTCTTCCTAGGGGTGCCGACCGTGATGGTGGCGTTCGCGGCCGGCTTCCTGGTGCTGCACTTCGTCGAGCGCTCGGTCGCCATGCACGGCGC
>JAVEDA010000214.1 GCA_030841195.1 Actinomycetota bacterium
GGTCCATCTCGGCGCTCGGCTCGGTGAACGGGAAGTACGCCGGGCGCAGGCGGGTCACGGTGCCCGGCCCGAACATGGCCGCGGCGAAGTGGTCCAGGGTGCCCCGCAGGTGGGCCATCGTGATGCCTTCGTCGACGACCAGGCCTTCGACCTGGGTGAAGACCGGCGTGTGCGTCGCGTCCAGCTCGTCGGAGCGGTAGACCCGTCCCGGGGAGATGGCATAGATCGGCGGGTCCTTGCGCAGCATGGTGCGGATCTGCACCGGCGAGGTCTGGGTGCGCAGCACCACCCCGGAGTCCGGGCTGCCGACCCACAGGGTGTCCTGGGTGGACCGGGCCGGGTGGTCCGGTGGCATGTTCAGGGCGTCGAAGTTGAACCACTCGGCCTCGACCTCGGGGCCTTCGGACCACTCGTAGCCCATCGCGAGGAACAGGTCGGCCACCCGCTCGGACAGCGTGGTCAACGGGTGCCGGGCGCCGGGGGCGACCCGGTCCCACGGCAGCGTGACGTCGACAGCCTCCTCGACGAGGACCCGCGCGTCGCGCTCCGCCTCCAGCTCGGTCTGCCGGGCGGCCAACGCCTCGGTGACCGCACGGCGGGCGGCCCCGACCCGCTTGCCCGCCTCCGCCTTGGCGGCCGGCGGCAGCGCCCCGATCTCCCGGTTGGCCAGGGCCAGCGCGGACCGGTCGCCGGCGTGCTCGAGCCGGACCGACTTGAGCGCGTCCAGGTCCGCCGCGGCGGCGATGGCGGCGAGCGCGGCGTCGCGCGCGGCGTCGACCTCGTCGGGGTTCAAGGGAGTCACCTGCACTGGGTCGAAGGTCTTGTTGGGTGCGGACATGGGCGAGACGGCTCCCGGGGGTGGCGGCGTGTGCCGACCGCAGTCTACGAAGACCGCCCAAGAGGCAGCAGCCGAGTATCAGGCCGGCGCCCCCGGTGCTCTGTCTGTCGGGTCCGGAACTACCGGCCGCAGCAGACGCAGGAGACCGCTCATGTGCACGCACCAGCCATCGTGCGCGACCGCGCAGGCGCCGGACCGAGGCGCGGCCCGGGTCGTCGCCGCCCACCCCGACCAGGGCTGGAGCCTGCTGTGCAACCACGTCGTGCTGTTCGAGGACGGCGGCATGCTGCTGCCCGACGGCGGGCGGGTCGAGCCGTTCCAGCCGGTCGGCTCGGCGGCCTGAGCCGTCGGGGCGTACCCGAAAGACGATTCAACGGCCCGGCGCGGCTCGGAGCCCCGCGTGGGGACAGGTGCTCGGCACAGATGAGTCGTCTTTCGGGTACGCCGGGGTCGGCGCGGCTCCCGCGCAGCCCTGGCCGGGTCAGACCCCGGTGCCGGGCAGGAGCTCGATCGCCTGGCCGTAGCCGAGCAGCGGGCGGCCCGCCGCGAGCAGGTCGCGCAGCGCCTGCGACACCGACGGGCTGCCTTCCTGCCGCAGCCTGGCCACCGCACCGGCGACCTGGGGTGCGGCGAACGACGTACCCGACCAGAAGGCCCACGGGTTCGGTCCGTACGTGTCCGGCTGGAGGTCCAGCTCGGGAGACTCCTTGCCCTCGACATAGGTCGACACCACGCCCTCGCCCACCGCCGAGCAGTCGACCCAGAAACCGTGCGTGGACCAGGCGGCCGGGCGCCGTGCCGCCGTCAGCCCCGCGACCGAGACGACCCGGCGGAACGCGGCCGGCCACACCGGGGTCGTGTCGCCGTTGTTCCCCGCAGCCGCGACCAGCAACGCCCGGTGCTCGCCGCGCTCTTGCTGCACCTCGTACTCCGCGATGATCTCCAGCGCCACCGCCATGGCCACCGGCGGGAGGTCGTCGACGGTGCTGCTGCCGAGCGAGAGGTTGACGATGTCCGCGCCGGCCTCCACCGCTTTCACCATCGTGCAGGCCACCTCCACCTCGCTGGCGAACCCGTCCGGGTCCAGCGTCTGGTAGACCCGGATCTCGGCCTCCGGCGCCACCTGCTCGACGATGCCCGACGCGAACGTGCCGTGCCCCGCCCCGTAGTCGAGGTAGCCGTCGCCCGGGCGCGGGAACACGTCCAGGCGGTCGATGTTGTCCGCGCTGCGAGCGATCGACGTGAGCCACCCGTCGGTGCGCTTCTGGTCGGTGATGCCCGTGTCGATGACCGCGACGGTGACCTTGTCGCCACCGGACTGACCCGCCGTCCAGATGTGGTCGGGGCGGACCCGGGTCGGCTCCGGTCCGCCTAGGCCCTTGCCGATCGGCGCGAGCGGGGCCACGTGGTTGACAGAGGCCGCGATCCCCTGGCTCCGGAGCTGACGCGCGAGCCGGTCCAGCTGCCCCGGCGGCAGGTCGCGGTTCACGCACCGCACCACCCGGCCCTGCAGGCAGTCGACCGGGTGCAGGTCGAGGCCGAACCGCTTGATCAGGGCTGTCGCCCGCGGCCGGTCGGCGTCCTCGGCCCGGAGCAGCAGCTCTCCCCAGGTGATGACCACCGCGCGGCCGCGGCCGGTCGGGAGCAGCCCGACCCGGGGCAGCTCGGGGTCGCCGGCCCGCCGGCGGGCGAGCAGGTCGAACAGGTGCCGGCGCAGCTTCTTGTCCCCGCCGCTGTTCAGCTGGGCGAGCTGACGGGACAGCGGGCCGCAGTCCTTGGCCATCCGCTCGTCGGGACGCGGATCGCGCAGCGGAGTTCGGAACATGGGCAGGGCTCCTCGTCGGTTGGGACGAATGATCTGTTCTGTCTTACGCGTCCTGTTACCACGTGTCTACGGTGAGTACGTGACCACGGACGCGGTGGACGGCCTGCTCGAGCAGGCCTGGGCCGTCTACCGCGGCGTCGTCACCGACCCAGGGACGTACGCCGGTCAGGCCGCCCCGCTGGCCGACGCGGCCCGCCGGTCCCGTGACCACGAGGCGCACGTGGTGGCCCTGCGCGCGCAGGCCTGGGCCGAGCGGTCCCGGCTCAGTGACGGCCGAGCCAAGGCGCTGCTGGACGAGGCCGCCCGGGTAGCCCGCCGGCACGGCCTGTCCGCCCGGCTGGTCGAGATCCTCACCTCGCGCAGCGCGGTCAACCTCGAGCTCGGCCGGATCCCCGCTGCCCGCCGGGACCTCGACCTGGCCGAGGCGATGGCCGGCGAGCACGGCACCGCGGCGCTCGCGCTGCAGCACGCCGTGCTGCTGCACAACCTCGGGCGGCTCACCGAGGCGGCGACCTACTACCGCCGGGCTCTGGCCGACAGCACGGCCGCGCCGGAGACCAGGGCGACGGTGGCCAACAACCTGGCCCTGGTCGAGATGGTCCACGGCCGGGTGCCGGAGGCCTTCGCCGCGCTGGACGAGGCCCACCGGGCTGCGGCCGGCGCCGGGCCGGCCCTGGTCGCCCTGGTCACCCAGACGTCCGGCTGGGTCTCGGTGCAGGCGGGCCGGATCAGCGAGGGCCTGGCCCGGTTCGACAGCGCGGCCCGGCTCTACGCGGCGGCCGGGCTGCCGCTCGCGGAGCACTACCTGGAGTACGTCGACGCCCTGGTCGACCTCCGGCTGCTCCCGGAGGCGCTGGCGACCAGCCGGGCCGCGGTCGACGAGCTGGACGGCTCGGACGTGGTGCTGATGGCCGCGGAGGCCCGGCTGCGGCTGGCCCGCCTGGCGCTGCTCTCGGGTGACCCGGACCGCGCCGCCGACGTGGCCTGCGGGGCGGCCCGGATGTTCCGGTCCCAGCACCGGTCGGCCTGGGCGGCCCAGGCCGACGTGCTCGCCGCCCAGGCGCGCAGCGCGCTGGCGCCGGTCACGGCGGCCGACCTGACCCTGCTGCGGCGGGCGGCAGGCGTCCTGGAGTCGCGCCAGATCGCCTCCGCCGCGATCGAGGCCCACCTGGCGGCCGGCCGCGCGGCGATCGAGCTCGGCCGGCCGGCTGCGGCGCTGGTGCACCTCGACACCGCGTGGTCGATGGCCCGGGCCGCACCGGTGCTGCCCCGGCTCAACGGCCGGGTCGCCGCGGCACTGGCGTCGGGCGTCCGCGGGGACGACGCGGCGGTCCTGCGGCACTGCCGGGCGGGGCTCGCCGACCTGGCCGGGCACCGGTCGTCCTTCGAGTCGGCCGAGCTGCGGGCCCTCGCGTCCGGACACGGCGCCGAGCTCGGCCGGATCGCGCTGGCCCTGGCGCTGAGCACCGGGTCGGCCACCCGGGTGCTCCAGTGGATGGAGCTCACCCGGGCTGCCGCCCTCGTCGCGGTCGACCCCGAGCCGGTGGACGACCAGGACGACCACCTGGCCGCGCTCCGGGCTGCCCACGCGGAGCTCGACCGCAGCCGGGAGGCCGGCGACAGCGAGCCACCCGCCCTGCTGGCCCGGGTCCGCGACCTCGAGCGCCGGGCCCGCCGGGCCACCTGGGCGCAGCACAGCACCGCACCGGCACCGGCCGGGGCGGTCCCCCGGCCGGTGCTGCGGTCCGCACTGGGACAACGGATCCTGGTCGAGTACGGCCGGCTGGACGGGCTGTTGTTCGCCACGGTCCTGAGCGCGCGCCGGGCCCGGCTCGTCCAGCTAGGCCCAGTGGCCGCCGTCGAACGGGAGGCCTCGGCCCTGCTCTTCGCGCTGCGCCGGATGGCAGCACCCGCCTCGCCACGGGCCGGTGAGCTGGCCCGCGCCGGGGCCGACCTGGCCCTCGGCCGGCTGCGGGCGCTGCTCGTCGAGCCGCTGCGGCTGCCCGATGCGCCCGAGCACGTGGTGGTCCCGTCCAGCTCGCTGTGGCGAGTCCCGTGGTCCGCGCTGCTCGACGGCCCGGTCTCGCTGTCGCCGTCCGCAGCGCAGTGGGTGCGTACCCTCCACTCCGCCGCGGCGCCCCACCTCGGCACCACGGTGCTCGTGGCCGGCCCGGGGCTGCCGGGCGCGGTCCGTGAGGTCGAGGCGCTGCGGGCCCTGCACCCTCAGGCCTTGGTGCTGGCGCCGCCGGACAGCAGCGTCGACCGGGTCACGGCGGCACTTGCCGGCGCGGACCTCGTGCACCTCGCCTGCCACTGCGTCCTGCGAGCGGACAACCCCGCCTTCTCCTCGCTGCGGCTCGGCGACGGCCCGTTGTCGGTGCACGAGATCGACCTGCGCGGTCTCGCGCCCCGACGGGTGGTGCTGGCCGCCTGCGACTCGGCCGCCGATGTCGCCTACGAGGGCGACGAGATGCTCGGGTTCGTCAGCGCCCTGCTGGCCCGCGGCACCACTGCGCTGGTGGCCAGCGTCCTCCCGGTGCCGGACCTGGACGCGGTGCCGCTGATGGTGGCCCTGCACGAGCAGCTGGGCCGCGGCGTCGCGGTCGGTCCGGCCTTGCACGCGGCCCGGGCCACCATCGACCAGGACGAGCCGAGGGCGTTCGTGAGCTGGTGCGCTTTCACCGCGGTCGGCGCCGGCTGAGCACCCTCAGCACGCGGGCCGGCAGGCCCGGCGACCGAACGCGTCCAGCATGATCTGGCCCACGTCCCGCGGGTCCCGCGCGACGTAGGTCGCACCACCCGTGGCTTCGCTGATGGCCCGCAGCGCGGCCGCGTCGGCGTCCGGTCCGTAGACCAGGCTGATGACCGGCACCGGGCGCTGCGGGTCGTCCTCCGCGCGCAGCTGGGCGAGGAGGGTTGCGAGGTCGATCCCGGCGGCGTCGTCGTTACGGCCGTCGGTGAGCAGCACCACCGAGTTGACCCGGTCCGGGTCCCAGCCGCGGTGGACCGCGCGGACCGCGGCCAGCGTGGTGTCGTAGAGGCCGGTGCCGCCGTCGACGATCTGCTGCAGCCCGGCCACGGACAGCGCCAGGGCGGCCCGCCGGTCGTCGCCCCCGCCCGGACCGTCCAGCGGCCCGACCGAGAGCAGCTCGCGGTGGTCGGACCGGCCCACGAGGTTGGTCGCGAACTCCCAGAGGCCGACCTCGCTGCCCTGGGGCAACAACGGCATCGCGCCGGCGGCCGCCTGGCGAGCCAGGTCCATCCGGGTGGCCCCGCCCGCACCGGGCACCTGCTCCCCCATCGACCCCGACACGTCGAAGACCGCGAGCATCCGCGCACCGCGGGTGATGCTGAAGTAGCTGCGCACCGCCTCCTCGATGGTGCGGCTGGGCGGCATCGGCACGGCCGACGTCGGCGGCTGCAGCCCCGCACCCTGCAGCAACTGCTGCCCGAGCGGCGCGTGCAGTGCCGTCAGAAGTCGCAGCGCCGCACCGACGACCTGGCGGTCACGGCTCATCGCCACCACCGGGAAGTCCAGGACGAACCCGCCGGTCGGCGGTCGGACCATCGCCACCTGGGCGTCGAGGTTGGCCGACTCGTTGTGCAGTGCCACGGCCTGCTCGGTGACGGCCACTGCGACCGGGTCGTGCGCCCGGGCCACCTCGTCCAGCAGGCTCGCCGGGTCGCCGTCCAGGGACGGGTCGGTGTGGCTCAGCGTGGCGGCCAGCGCGGCGTGCGCGTCGGCCGAGCCCTTCCCTGCCGTGGCCTCGAGGGCGAGCAGTGCCCCGGCGGTGACGGCCGACTGGTCCGGGTGCGGCAGGCCGAGCCGCACGCCCCCGCCGGCGGACCGGGCCACCAGGGCGCCGAGACCCGAGTCCGCCTGGCCGGCGGGAACGGCGAACGCGACCGGCGTGCTCGCCACCGACGGCTGCTGACCCACCGGGTGTGCTCCCGCCGCGCCGGCCCGGGACACCCACAGGGTGCTGTCCGGCACCCACACGTCCGGCCGTGGCCCGCCGGCCCGCAGCCGCGCCGCTACCCGGCCAGGAGCCTCGACCGTGACCGTCGTACGGCGGCAGAGCTGCGCCCTCGCGTCGATCCGGTTCAGACCCGCCACCACCACGGTGACGGCCTTCCGCACCTCAGGGGCCGCCACGACGTCGACGACGCGGGCCGATCCGGTGCAGGTCACGGGCGCGGTGCCCGCGGTGCCCGGCAGACCGCCGGACAACTGCGTGACGACCACCGCGCCGGTGGCGGCGGCCGCCACGACCGTCGTCCATCGCAGCGCGGACCGGCCGCGCGGGGTGCGGTGGGAGGTGTTGATCTGGTCTGTCGAGCTCATCGGATCTCCTGCC
>JAVEDA010000226.1 GCA_030841195.1 Actinomycetota bacterium
GGGGAACAACGACGGGTCCAGGAATGCGTGGAAGCCGGTCACCTCACCCCCGCGCAGCGCCAGCACGTTGATGCTGTGCGCGGCCCACACCCCGTCGGTCTCCAGGTACAGCGCGCAGGCCAGCTGCCCGTTGGCCTCGACCGGCAGGCCGCGCCACCGGGTCGCCGCCGCCATCGGCCGCCGGCGCAGAAAGCCCTCGACCGCCGGCCGCCCGCGGAACCAGGTGGCCATCGGCGGCATCGTCAGCTCGACGTCGTCGGCGAGCAGCGCCACCAGCGCGTCGACGTCGTGCCGCTCCCACGCGTCGACGAACCGCGTCACCACCTCGCGAGCCGCGCCGTCGCCCAGCGACCGCAGCGTGGCCTGCTGGCTTCGCTCGGGCAGCCGCTCCTCCATCGTCTTGTGCGCCCGCTGCAGCGCGCTGTTGACCGAGGCCGCCGTGCTGTCCAGCGCCTCGGCGGTCTCCCGGGCCGAGAACGCGAGCACGTCGCGCAGCAGCAGCACCGCGCGCTGCCGGCTCGGCAGGTGCTGCAGCGCCGCCACGAACGCGAGCTCGACGCTCTCCTTCGTCTCGTACCGGCCGGCGGGTGTGTCGTCGATCTCGTACGCCGGGAAGGGGCTGACCCAGGTGGTCTCCAGCAGCGGCGGGCCGGCGTCGTCGTGCGGGTCGGCCGGCGGCCCGAAGTCGACGGGCAGCACCCGGCGCGACCGCCGCTCCAGCAGCCGACGGCAGGAGTTCGTGGCGACGGTGAACAGCCAGGTGCGCAGCGAACTGCGACCCTCGAACTGGTCGAACGCCCGCCACGCTCGTAGCAGCGCATCCTGCAGAGCGTCCTCGGCGTCGTGCAGCGAGCCGGTCATCCGGTAGCAGTGCGCGAGCAGGGCGGCGCGGTGCGGTGCGACCAGCTCGGTGAACGCCGCGTCGTCGCTCGGCGCCGGGTGCGCCGCCGCCGTCATGACTCCTGCCAGAACGCGAGGTCCCCGGCGCCGGCCGAGCGCACCACGCTGCGCCGGCCGTGCGGTCCGGCTCGCGGCGCCAGCACCGTGGTGGCGCCGAGCGAGACGGCGCGCTCGGTCGCCGCGTCGACGTCGTCCACCTCGACGTAGGGGATCCACACCGGCACCCGTGCCCCGCAGGTGACGATGCCGGCGCTGAGCCCGGCGTCGATGCTGACGTAGGGCCGGCACCTGGTCACGACCGTCTCCGGCGCCCACCCCAGCAGCTGCTGGTAGAACGAGCCGGCCCCGGCGAGGTCCGGGGTGTGCAGCTCGAGGTGCACGATCTGCGGTCTCATGCCTGCGGGCCGCCGAAGGAGCCGACCTCGGTCAGCTCGGCGCGCACCGGCGGCAGCACGCACCGCTCCTCCAACCCCCCTTGGAACCGCTTGAACGCCGCCAGCCCCGACAGCGGCACCGCCCCCTCCGAGGTGGCCAGGTGCACGAAGGTCACCCCGTCGTCGCACTGGTACGTCGTGTAGCGGAACCCGGGCGGTTGCACTGCTGCCAGCTCCGCGTAGACCGCACGGACCAGCTCGATGTTCTCCTCGACCCGGTCCGGGTGCACCTGGTAGCGCACCATCACCCGCGTCATGACGCCAGCGCCAGGTCGGGCTGGACCACGCCGTGCCGCTGCCGGGCCGGGACCGCGAGCCCGCACAGTGCCCCGACGAGCGCGAAGCCCGCCGCGGTGACGATCGCGGGCCGGAAGCCGTCCAGGAAGCCGAGCACGCTGCCATAGTCGCCGCTGCCGGCGAAGACCGCGACCGTGACGGCTATGCCGAAGACGCCGCCGAGCTCGCGCATCATGCTGTTGACGCCGGCGGCCGCGCCGATCGCCTCGCTGTCCACGCCGCCGACCACCGCGTTCTGTGCACACGGGATGGCCATCGAGACCCCGACGCCGGCGAGCACGAACGGCCCGACCAGCTGGCCGTAGGTCAGCCCCGGGTCCGCGACGGCGACCAGCCACAGGAAGCCGGCGGCCTCCAGCGCCAGGCCGACGGACAGCAGCAGCCGCTCGCCGATCCGGTCGGCCAGCGCGCCGGCGACCGGTGCCACGGTGATGAAGGTCGCCGTCCACGGCAGCAGCCGCAGTCCGGCGCCGAGGGCGTCGTGGCCGAGCACGACCTGCAGCAGCTGGGCGAAGAAGAACACGCCGGTGAACAGCGAGGCGAAGGTGAGGAAGATCGCCGCGTTGCCGGCGGTGAAGGCGCGGGAGCGGAACAGCGTCGGCGGCAGCATCGGGGTCGCCGTCTGCAGCTGCCAGCGGACGAAGGCACCCAGCAGCACGACGCCAGCGACCAGAGACGTGACGACGTCGGGGCTGCTCCAGCCGCTCTGGTTGCCGCCGACCAGGCCCCACACCACGCCGAGCGAGCCGCCGGAGACGAGGACGAGGCCGGTGACGTCGATCGCGGTACGCGGGCCGTAGCTCTCGCGCATCTTCCGCATCGCCAGCGGTGCCGCGACGACTCCGATCGGCACGTTGAGCCAGAAGATCCAGTGCCAGGACAGGCCCTCGACGACGGCACCGCCGACCAGCGGCCCGGCAGCGACCGCGAGGCCGGTGATGGCACTGAAGATGCCGATGGCCGCCCCCCGGCGCTCCGGCGGGAACGCCTGAGACAGCAGCGCCAGGCCGAGCGGCATCAGCAGGGCCGCGCCGGCACCCTGCACCGCGCGGGCGGCGATCAGCGTCTCGACGTTCGGCGCCAGCGCGCAGCCGGCCGAGGCGGCGGCGAACAGCAGCAGCCCGCCGGCGAACA
>JAVEDA010000241.1 GCA_030841195.1 Actinomycetota bacterium
CAGTTCGGGTCATAGCTGTGCGGCATTCGTGACGCCCTCCCATTGGACGTGCTTCGTCGTCGACTGGTAGCACTGCGCAGAGCGGACGCGACGGCCCGCTGAGGATGCCCTCTCGGGTGGGTGATCCGACATCATTCCTGTATGGGACGAGTGTTGCTCGACGTCAATGTCGAAACCGATTACGGCCAGTTCGACCTCGTGTGGTCGGATGCGGTCGGCTTCGACGGCAACTTCGATCACTTCTTCAACCGCCAGGTCAACGGTCTCGTTGGCGCCGCCGACCCCAGCGGGGTGTACGTCAACTTGGCTCGACGGTCTGGCGGTTCGCGCGTCCGCATCGTCTTGGTCGATGTCGCATCGCCGCTTCCGCCGCCTTACTACGAGGACGTCGTCGAGGTGTCCGTGATAGTCCCTAGCGGGGTGGATGTTCGATGGCTCTCCTGGGCTGGCGAGTCATCCGGGACTGTTGAGGGCTTACCGCCGGGGACCTACCGGATGCGGGTCAGTGCGCATGGCAGGGATGCAGGACACGACGGTGAGTTCACGGAAGGCGTGGTCGACGAGTACCTGCTGGAGTTCTGGGCCGCGGAAGCGGCGGCGGACGAGGTCCTGCGGGTCGGCAGCGAGAACGCAAAGTACTGGCACGGTGCGGTCGGTGGCCGTCGCTGACGGCCTCGGATCACGAGGCGCCGAACTACGCATGGCTGGCCTTCCCGTGCACCCGCCCGGCGGCTGACCCGACCACACGGAACCGCATTACTGAACAACCGAAACCATCCCCTCACGGCGATTCGGCTCGGCTCGACGGTCCTCGCGACTCACTTGATGACGCAAAAGAGGTTGCCCTCAGTGTCCGCAAGGACGGCCAAGTCGGCGTCGTCTGGGTAGACCCAGTCCACCCTCGTTGCGCCGAGCCCAATGAGTCGGTCGGCCTCCGCCTCCGAGTTCGAGTGTTCCTCGTCCACCCACAGGTCGAGGTGAGTCCGGTCCTCATCGTCCAAATGAAGCCGGACTCCTTCGCCGATCGGTGGCATGAGAAAGGCTGGCGCGTCCTGTTGACGGACGTAGCCCAGCGCCTCGCTCCAGAACTTCGCGGCGCGCTCGATATCCGAGACGTTGAGCAAAACCGCCGCTGGGAAAACAGCCATGACATCTCCTCGACGCTGGGGATCGTTAAACTCCCACCCCACTCCGGCGACGCATCGGGTGTCAACGGTCTGCCAATCGCTGAGGGCACTCATCCACTCACGCCCGGCTCGCGCACTCGGTAGGTGCCCTTCCCGAGCACCCGCTCGGCCGGCTGAGAGGGCCGCACCGGACTAGGCATTGCCGCGAGTAGGAGTCACGCTCGCCAGTGGCGGGCCATCCGTCACCGCACGTCCATCCGGCTGCCGTCGCCGGCCAACAGGCCCCCGTCGACTGGGAGCGTGTGCCCCGTGATCCAGGCTGCGTCGCTTGATGCGAGGAAGGCGATGGCGCCGGCTACGTCCTCGGGTTCGCCAACGCGCCCCAGCGGATACAACGGCTCGAGACGATCTGCCCCGCCAACTTGAGCGTCCCAGACCCGGGTCCTGATCGTCCCCGGCGCGACAGCGTTCACCCGGATACCGTCGTGAGCCAGGCTGGCGGCGAGATTGCCCGTCAGTGACGTGAGCCCAGCCTTCGCCGACGAGTACGCCTCACTGCCCAGCGCGGTGAAGGCGTTGATCGAGCTGACGGTGACGATGGCCGGGCTCATGGCGCTTCGCCGGAGGTGCGGAATCGCCGCGCGGCAACAGCGGACAACGCCGAGGAGATTGAGCTCGAGTACGCGTGTCCACACCTCGTCGTTCGTGTCTTCGAACGTGCCGTGCCCGATATCTCCGCCGGCAACGTTGACCAAGGTGTCTATCTGACCCAGTTCGCTGGCTGCGCGACCTATTGCCTGGTCGACCGACGACCGGTCGGTCACGTCCATGTGCACAGCAAGGTGCGGACGCTCACCGAGCTGCGCAAGCTGAGACACCACGTCCTGAGCAGCCCCCTCCTCGAGGTCCAGGACAGCGACCCGCGCGCCTTCGTCCGCGAGACGAACTGCGCAGGCCCGTCCTATGCCATGTGCTCCGCCCGTCACCAACGCTGCCGCACCGTCGAAGCGCCCACACTGTCCCAGAGCCATTCGTCAAGGTTCGCATGTGGGCGAGCTCGGTAACCGTGACACAGCGAGGGGAAGGCCTCAGCCGCCTCCTGAGCCAGGCGGCAGGTAGTCGGCGGCCCGGTCGACGTGCTCGTAGACGTCCAGGCCGATCGGGCGCCGCATCTCCTCGGCCAGATGGCCGAGCAGGCCGGCGGCCCGGGCGAGCAGCGCGAACCCGCGCAGGATCTCGACCGGGAAGCCGAGGTCGCACAGGGCGGCTCCGCAGGCTCCAGCGCCGTTCAGCGGCAGGGTGCGACCCAGCACCTCGGCGTGCACCCGGCCGACGGCCTCGAACAACCGCAGGTGCGGGCCGAGCACGCCCTCGTCGGCGGCGATCTGCAACAGCACCGGCGTACGCGGGTCGCCGGCCTTGTGCACGTTGTGCCCGAGGCCGGGCACCAGCAGACCGGCGGCCCGTTGCCTGCCCACCGCGTCGCGGGCCAGGTCGTCCCAGCCCTCGTCGGTGGTGGGCAGCGCACCACCGTCCGTCCGGGCCCGTTCCAGGGCTGCGGCGAGGAAGCGACCGGCGTCCTCCGTCACGCCGAGGAAGCGTGAGCCGCCGCCGAGCAGGCCGGCGGCCAGCGCGCCCTGCACCGACTCGGGTGCACCGGTCAGGGTGAGCCGGGCAGCGATCGCCGAGGGCGTGAGCCCGTGGTCGGCCAGCGCCACCAGCACGGCCTCGAAGACCCGCAGCTCCCCTGGCTCCGGGCGGCGCATCGCCACCAGCCAGAAGGCCAGCTCGCCGAAGCCGACCTGGCCCATCAGGTCCTCGGCGAGGTCCTGGCCGAGCACCCGGATGGTGGACTCGTCCGAGCTTCCGATGGATGTCGGGTAGCCGGTCATGGCCGCTCCTCGGTGGCGTGGGCGTCGTGCTCTCCGGGCTGGTGCCCGGCCGGCAGCCGGTGCTTGGCGACCCGGGAGGTCGGCGTGCGGGGCAACGCGTCCAGAGCCTGCCAGAACCGCGGCACCTTGAAGGCCGACAACCGGGCCGCGGTCCAGGCGTGCAGCTCGGCGAAGTCGAGCTCCCGGCCGGGCGCCGGGACGACGAAGGCCTTCACCTCGTCCTCGGTCAGCTCGGACGGCACCGCGACCACCGCCACCTCGAGCACGTCGGGGTGCGCCAGGACGGCGTCCTCCACCTCGGTCGGCGAGTGGTTCTGGCCGCGCCGGCGCAACACCTCTTTGCGCCGCGACACGAAGGTGAACGTCCCGTCGGCCGCCGCGGTCACCAGGTCGCCGGTGTGCAGCCAGCCGTCCACCACGGTGGCCGCGGTCTCCGTCGGCATCTCCCAGTAGCCTGGTGTGACCACCGGGTTGCGCAGCAGCAGCTCCCCGACCTCGCCCTGGGCGACGTCGTGGCCACCGTCATCGACCACCCGCGCCTCGTTGACCACCCCCAGCACCGGATGCTGCCGCACCGAGCCCAGCGTTCCGAACGGCCGGGTCCCGTGCCGCCAGATCAGGCCGTACGGCGACTCCGACAGCGCGTAGCCGCACACGACCCGCAGCCCGAACCTGCGCTCGAACGCCTCCTGCCACTCCTGCGCCGGGGACGGGCCGGTGTAGCAGAGCCGCAGCGGGGTGTCGGCGTCGTCCGGGCGCTCCGGCTGCCGCATCAGGATCTCGAGCATCGCGCCGATCGCGTTGAACTCGGTCGCCCCATGGCGGCGCGCCGAGTCCAGGAAGCCGCTGGCCGAGAACCGCGGCAGCAGCACCAGCCCGGCGCCGCACGCCAGTGACCCGAGCGCCGAGTAGGCCGGTGCGTTGATGTGGAACAGCGGCAGCGACGTCATCAGCCGGTCGTCGGCCGTGAGCTCCATCCAGAACGGGAACCCCTCGCCGGCCATCGCGTAGGCGCGCTGGGTCTGCATCACCAGCTTCGACCGCCCGGTGGTCCCCGAGGTCGGGATCAACATCGCCAGGTCGTCCGGCTCGACACCTGATGGCAAGGCTGCCCGGTCGGCCGGGTCGGTCGAGCGCCAGTCGCCGAGCAGCTCGTCGACGTCGAGCACCCCCAGCGGGGGCATCAGGTCGCCGGTGACCACCTGGTCCACGCTCGCCCGCAGCCCGGCGTCGGTGAGCAGCAGCCGAGGAAGGACCTGCCCGACCAGACCGGCCAGCTCACCCGGCGTACCTGCTGGGTCGGTCGGGACGGTGACCGCCCCGAGGGCGGCCAGCGCCAGCCAGGTCAGGAGGTACGCCGGTGTGGTTCGCGTCGTGAC
>JAVEDA010000279.1 GCA_030841195.1 Actinomycetota bacterium
CATCGGCCGAACGGCGGAGCAGACGAACCGTCTGGTGGGTAATGCGCTCGCTCGGTGGCGTCGATATCGCTGGTATGACATCGAAGCCGCGCACCAACTCATCCGCCACGGACGGTGAGTGGATGGACGTGGCATTCGCCGCCACGTATGCGGGCGTCCCGCTGCACGTTCTCACTTCCGCCCTGCGCGCCGGTGAGCTGCCGAGGTCAGCGACCTGGGGCAGCGTCGGGGCCATTCTCCTGCACAGCCATGCGGTCGAGGCCTGGGCCGCCGAGCGCGAGTCGAAAACGGTCGCGCTCGCCAGCTGAGCTTCGGCTGAGTTTTATTGCTGGGCTGTTTGCAGCACCTCGCTGAGCTTGGCTGCAGCGGCGCACACGATCTGCGCGTGCAGCCGACCGGGCTGACGGCTCAACCGTTCGATCGGGCCCGAGACCGAGACGGCCGCGACGATCCGGCCGGCCGGACCGCGCACCGGCGCCGACACCGAGGCCACACCTGGCTCCCGCTCGCCAACCGACTGCGACCACCCGCGACGACGTACCGCCGACAAAGCAGTCGCGGTGAAGCGCGCCTCCCGCAGTCCCCGGTGCAGCCGCTCGGGCTCTTCCCAGGCCAGCAGGATCTGGGCCGCGGAACCGGCCTTCATCGTCAACGTGGCACCGACGGGCACCGTGTCGCGCAGCCCGGTCAACCGCTCGGCCGCAGCGACGCAGACCCGGCTGTCGCCCTGCCGGCGATAGAGCTGCGCGCTCTCGCCGGTTATGTCGCGCAGCCGCGCGAGCACCGGCCCGGCCGCCTCCAGCAGGCGGTCCTCGCCGGCGGCGGAGGCGAGCTCACGCAGCCGGGGACCGAGCACGAAGCGGCCCTGCAGGTCGCGGGCGACGAGGCGGTGGTGCTCCAGCGCAGTGGCCAGCCGGTGAGCGGTGGGGCGGGCCAGGCCGGTGGCTGAGACCAGCGTGGCCAGGCTGGCGGGGCCTGCTTCCAGCGCCCCAAGAACGATCGCCGCCTTGTCGAGGACGCCGACTCCGCTAGAGTTGTCCATGCGCTGATACTGCCGTCTCATTGGCTGAGACGCAAGTCGAGGAGTGACATCTCAATGGCGAGAACACTTGCGGAGAAAGTTTGGTCCGCCCACGTCGTGCGACAGGCCGACGAAGAGCCGGATCTGCTCTTCATCGATCTCCATCTCGTGCACGAGGTGACCAGCCCGCAAGCCTTCGACGGACTGCGGCTCACGGGTCGGCCGGTGCGCCGGCCAGACCTGACTCTGGCCACCGAGGACCACAACGTCCCCACCGTCGACATCGATCTGCCGATCGCCGACCTCGTGTCGCGCACTCAGCTGGACGCGCTGCGCAGCAACTGCGCGGAGTTCGGGGTCCCCCTCTATCGGCTCGGTGACCAGGACCAGGGCATCGTGCACATCATCGGCCCGCAGCTGGGTCTCACCCAGCCAGGCATGACAGTTGTGTGCGGCGACTCGCACACCTCGACCCATGGAGCCTTCGGGGCACTCGCGTTCGGCATCGGCACCAGCGAGGTCGAGCACGTCCTCGCCACCCAGACGCTCTCGCTCAAGCCCTTCCAGACGATGGCGGTCACCGTCGAGGGCGAGCTCGCGCCTGGTGTCACTGCCAAGGACCTGATCCTCGCGGTCATCGGGCAGATCGGGACCGGCGGCGGGCAGGGCTACGTCATCGAATATCGCGGTGCGGCGATCCGCTCGCTGTCGATGGAGGCCCGGATGACCGTGTGCAACATGACGATCGAGGCGGGTGCTCGCGCCGGGTTGATCGCTCCCGACGAGACCACGTTCGCCTACCTCGATGGGCGGGCGCACGCGCCGAAGGGTGACGACTGGAGCGCCGCGGTCGACTACTGGCGGACTCTTGTCACCGACGACGACGCCACGTTCGACCATGAGGTGACGATCGACGCGAGCACGCTGACGCCGTACGTCACCTGGGGCACCAACCCGGCGCAGGGTGCTGCGCTCTCCGACTCAGTGCCCGACCCGGCGACGTACGGCGACGCGGGCGCTCGCGTCGCGGCCGAGAAGGCGCTCACCTACATGGGCCTGACCGCTGGCACACCGCTGCGCGACATCGCGGTGGACACCGTGTTCCTCGGCTCGTGCACGAACGGCCGCATCGAAGACCTGCGCGCGGCCGCCGAGGTGGTGCGTGGGCATCAGGTGGCCGACGGCGTGCGCATGCTCGTCGTGCCCGGTTCGGTGCGCGTGCGGCTGCAGGCCGAGGAGGAGGGCCTCGACGTCATCTTCAAGGAGGCGGGTGCCGAGTGGCGCCATGCGGGCTGCTCGATGTGCCTGGGCATGAATCCCGACCAGCTCAAGCCGGGCGAGCGCAGCGCTTCGACATCGAACCGCAACTTCGAGGGTCGCCAGGGGGCCGGTGGTCGCACCCATCTCGTCTCGCCGCTCGTGGCGGCCGCGACGGCCATCGTCGGTCGCCTTGCCTCGCCCGCCGACCTGACCGAGGAGGGCTGACATGGACGCGTTCAAGACCCACACCGGCACAGCGGTGGCTCTCCAGCGGTCGAACGTCGACACCGACCAGATCATCCCTGCCGTCTATCTGAAGCGAGTGACTCGCACGGGTTTCGAGGACGGTCTCTTC
>JAVEDA010000282.1 GCA_030841195.1 Actinomycetota bacterium
GGCGTCACGCTCCCGCGGGTGCACCGGGGCGTGGCGATCCGGTTCGGCGAGCCGGTCGACCCGGCCGACTACGCCCATCTGCCGCCGGGCCGGGCCCGGCGGGAGATCACCGACGAGGTCATGAACCGGATCGCGGCTCTGTCCGGGCAGCGGCGGGCCGACGGCTACAACGAGCACAGCTCCGGGGCTTGAGTGACGTGCAGCACGGTGCCCGTGATCGCGTCGGCACTGGCCTTGGCGAGCAGCCCGTTCCCCGGCGTCCCGAGGCTCACGATCGTCACCGACCGGTCTCGCACGATGAAGGACATGGTGACCACCTCGCGGTCCTCGAGCACCGGGTTGTCGTAGGCGATCGACACCCGGCCAGGCCCGGCACGGCGGATCTCCACGCCGAACGCCCCGCCGAATTCGGTGCACGGTTGCCAGCCCTTCACACCCGACGAGAGCTGGCCGGACCCGTCGGCCCGGACGAGGAGCAGGATGGCTCCCGCCAGCCCGTCCTGCTCATACGTGCCCTTCAGCAGGCCGACCGGAAGCCCCGAGGGTGAGACTGCGACCCTCGGGGGCGACGGTCGCACCGGGGTGGCCTCCTCGTGCCGGAGCCCCGTGAGCAGCAGGGATGCGGTCACGACGACGGCGAGGACGGCGGCAGCGATCCCGATGAGGGCTCGCCGCCGTCCGGCTCGCTGGCCCCGCTCGAGGCGGTCCCTGAGCACGGCTCGGGCGTTGTGCACGTCGACGGACTGGCTGTCGTCCTCGTGCAGGCTGGAGGCCAGCAACAGCTCGAGCTCGTCAGTGCTCATGTCGATCCCTCCAGCAGCTCGGCGACCGCGTGCAGGCCGCGGGACGCGTGGGTCTTGACCGACCCCACCGAGATGCGCAGGACCTCGGCGATCTCGGCCTCCGACGCACCGTCGTAGTAGCGCAGCACCAGCACCTCACGCTGACGACGAGGCAGCACCCGGAGGGCTCGGACCACCGCCTCGTGCTCGAGGTGCGCCATCGCCGCCTGGTCGGCAGGCGCGGCGTCTCGGTCCAGCTGGGTGTGCCGGCGCTCGCGGGCCACCTTGAGCCGGCGCAGCCGGCTGCGGCTGCCGTTGACGACACTCGTGCGCAGGTAGAAGAAGACGTCCTCGGTGCGCCGGACGTGTTGCCACCGCCGGCTCAGCCCGACGAACGCGTCCATCACCACGTCCTCGGCGTCGGCCTGGTCGTCGACCAGGTGCCGAGCGAGCCGGACCAGGTGGGTGTAGTGAGCCTCGAAGACGGCCACCACACCGTTGTCCCGGTCGTCGGGGAGGTCTGGGACGTCGGCGTCTCGCGGTTCCGGTTGTCGGGGCAGCACAACCTGAAGGCCGGTGATCTTGCCGGACGGACCTTTCACGACTGTTCAGACGTCTGAGGAGGACTGCCGTTGACACCCCACCATCGCACGTCTTCGGCGGCCCGGGGGTCTGCCGACGTGATCAGGTGAGCATGGCGCAGACGTCCTGGCTGTTGCCAGCCGATGTGAAGCTGGTGAGGACGCCCGACGGATCTGAGGTGGCCACGAAGGTGCCGGTGAAGAGGTAGAAGCGGCCGGTCTCGGTGTCCCCCGGTCCGGCGTCACCCGGGAAGAACACGAACCCGGTGATGCCGCTGCCTCGAATGATCGATCCGCCGTCCGCGGTGGGCACGGCATCGACGCTGCCTTGGAGGTCGAGGCTGATCGAGGTTCCGGCCGTGACATTCGTCAACCGGTCGAGGTGGCGGCCGGTCGCGTGGAACCTGCCGTCGTCGAAGAACGTGAACACCTGGTTGCCCCCGACGAGCTCCGTGTGGAGCGTGAAGGGGCAGGCATCGCTGGCCGCGAAGGTGTTGCCCTCGCCACCGACCGGCGCAGGAATGCGGACAGGCTGGCGGGCGGACGCTTCGGGACTCAGCGCCACGGCGCAGCCGAGCATCAACGTGACCGCACCGACCACGAGTCCGCCGCGTCGCCGGAGGTGAGCACGCGAGCGGTGCGTGACTGCGAGCGGGACCGGTCCGCAGCCTGCGATGCCATCCGTCATGACGCTCCTTTGTCAGGGCTGCTCCAGGCCGGAGCGCTCACCAGACAAAGACGCCGTCGGGCCGCCGACGTTGACAGGGCCACCGCACGGTGTCAGCCCGATGCCTCGGAGTCGTGCACCGTGGTCCCCCGCACCACCGTGCGCCGACAGCGCGGTGCCGCGTCGGCCGCCTCGAGCGGCGGCAGCCCGGTCGTCGGGTCGAGCTCGTCGACGTCCCAGACCGCGAACGTGGCGGGCGCCCCGGTAGCCACCACGCCGTCGGCGTCCCGACGCGCCGCCCACCAACCGCCCCTGGTGTGCGCGTCGAAGGCGGCCACCAGGTCCAGCCCGGATCCGGGGGTCCGGTGCCGGACGGCAGCGCGGACGGTCCCCCACGGGTCGATGGGCGTGACCGGCGAGTCGGAGCCGAGTGCCAGCGCGATGCCCGCCGCTGCCATCGCGGCGTAGGGGTTCAGGGACAGCGCCCGCGGCAGTCCGAGCCGCTCGGCGTACATGCCGGTCTCGCCGCCCCACAGCCGGTCGAACGCCGGCTGCACCGACGCGACCACGCCGAGGCGGGCGAGGATCGGCAGGTGTTCCGGTGCCACCATCTCGACGTGCTCGATGCGGTGCCGGGCCGCCCGCAGCCGGTCGGCGCCCAGCCGTTCGGCCGCCTCGGCGTAGCCCGCGACCACGGCGTCCAGCGCGCCGTCGCCGATCGCGTGGAAGCCGGCCTGCAGGCCCGCCTCGGTGCATGCCACGACGTGGTCGCGGACAGTGGCCGCGTCCAGGTAGCCGTGCCCGGAGTGCGGCGCGTCGGCGTACGGGTCGCGCAGGGAAGCGGTGTGCGAGCCGATCGAGCCGTCGGCGAACAGGTCGCCGGCGGCCCCCAGCGCCCCCAGCTCCCTGGCCCGGGTGACCCCGTCGAGGCTGGCTGCCTCGCCCCAGTAGCCGACGGCCTCGGGCCCCGGCTCGGCGGCGGACAGGGCGAGGAAGGCGGTGAGGTCGTCGGCGCCCGCGATGTCGGGGCCGGACAGCTCGTGCAGCAGGCCGACACCCAGCGCCGCGGCGTGCTCGCGGGTGGCCCGCTGCAGCACCTCCCGCTGGGCCGGGGTGATCGACTCACGGGCCACCCGGCGTACGACGTGATGCGCCTCCCGGGTCAGGTGCCCGGACTCCGACCAGCCGTCCTGACCGCGCACCTCGGGCACCGCCGCCAGCAGCGCCGAGGAGACCACGGCGGAGTGCACGTCGATCCGGGACAGGTAGACCACTCCCCCGTACGACGCCCGGTCGAGCTCCTGGCGGGTCGGTGCCCGGTGCTCGGGCCAGCTCGTCTCGTCCCATCCGTGGCCGAGCACCACGCCGCCGCGGGCCCGGCGGCCGGCGTCCTCGACCTGCCGGAGGCAGTCCGCCAGGCTGGTCGAGCCGGTCAGGTCCAGCCCGGTCAGGGCCAGCCCGGTGGAGGTGGCGTGCACGTGCGCGTCGACGAACGCCGCCGTCACCAGGGCGCCGGCCAGCTCGACCACCTCGTCGGCCTCGGAGGCGACGTCGGCGACGAGGTGGTCGGGGTCACCGCCGACCCAGGCGATCGCGCCGCCGCGCACCAGCAGGGCGGTCGCCGCCGGGTGGTCCGGGCTGCGGACGTGGCCGTCGCGGTAGAGGGTGGCCGTCACCCGGTCGAGTCTGTCAGCCGCCGCTCGAACAGGCTGCGGACGCCCGGCTCGGTGCGCAGCAGGTCCAGCGCGAGCTCGGCGTGACCCGGGACGTAGCCGTTCCCGATCAGCATGGTCACGTCCGCGGCCAGCCCCTCAGCGCCCAGCGCCGCAGCGGAGAACGAGGTGGCCATCGAGAAGAAGATCACCGTGCCGCCCTCGGCGGTCGACAGCACCGCGCCGTGCTCGCAGCCGGGCACGTCGACACACACGACGGTGACGTCCGCCGGCGCACCCAGCGCGCGCTCGACCGCGGTAGACACCGCCACCGGGTCCCGGGCGTCGGCCAGGGCGACCTCGTCGGCCAGGCCGACCTCGCGCAGCAGCGCGGCCTCGGGCTCGACCGGGACGATCCCGACGGTGCGGGCGCCGGCCCGACGGGCGGCCGCCAGCGACATCGAGCCGCTCTTGCCCGCACCGCCGATGACCGCGACCCGGGCGCCGGGTGGATACGACGACACGACCCGGGCGGTGAGCGCGGGCGCGCCGCAGACGTCCATGACCGCCATGGCGAGCTCGCCGGGCAGGTCGTCGGGGATGCGGGCCGCGATCGAGCGGCCGAACAGGATGGCCGTGCCCTCTGCGGGGACCTGCTCGGAGCGGCCGTCCCAGCGGGCCAGTCCGTCGGTGATCAGCAACGGCGTCAGGGACAGGGACACCAGGGTCGCGACCCGGTCGCCGGGCTGCAGGCCCAACGGCGAGTCCGGCCCCACCTCGTCCACGACGCCGACCAGCATGCCGCCGGACCCCGTGACCGGGTTCTGCATCTTGCCGCGAGCCGTGACGATCTCGAGCACCTCCCGGCGTACGGCCGCGCCGTCGCCGTCGTGCTTGGTGGCGAGCTGCCGGAACGACGCGGCGTCGAGGTTGAGCCGCTCCACCCGCAGCCGCACCTCGTCCGGGCCGATC
>JAVEDA010000303.1 GCA_030841195.1 Actinomycetota bacterium
GTCGGGCTCGTAGCCGTCGTAGGGCAGGTACGCGGGCGTGCCGCCGTAGTTGCCCCAGCAGACGTGCACCCAGATCTGCGCGTCGACGCCCTCCACGACCGCGTTGAGCGCCTCGATCTCCCAGTCGCCCATGCCGTAGGGCCAGACGAACTCGTCGAGCTGGATGATGTCGCACCCGTTGTCCGCCAGCTCCTTGAAGTCCTCGTTGAAGGCCTTGGCGATGGCCAGCGCCAGCTCCTTTGTCTCCTTGTAGAACTCGTTGGTGGTGGCAGCCGCGAGAACCTGGATGCCGGTGTACGAGATCTTCACCGGCTTCTTGGTGGCCTTGCGCGTCGCCCGCAAGGTGGCCAGGTGGAACGGGTGCTCGCGGCGGACCTCGCCGACGCAGGTAGGGGAGAACAGCGTCGAGTAGATCGGTAGCCCGATCGGCGGGCCGGACATCTTGTAGCCGCCGAGGCGCTGGTAGTAGTGGTAGATGATCTGGCCGTACGGCGAGTCGCCGCCGTAGACGCGGCCGTCGCTGATGATGTCGATGCCGGCGGACTCCTGGTCCCGCACGATGGCGCCCACCGCGTCCTCGAACGCCTCGCGGCTGATGGCGTCGTAGACGAACTCGCCCTGGGGGTAGACGGCGAACGCCTGCCCGTCGTACCACCGCGGGTTGGGATAGTTGCCGACCATCGTGGTCGGCAGGACAACGTCCTGGGATCCGATACGCATGCTCGTCCCTCTCGTCGTGAGGCGTCGGTCGATGCCTCTCCGGTTGACGGGACGGTAGGCCGCGCGCCGGTGGCAGTTCTCCGTCGTGCGGTGACTAATGAGCCGGCCTGACCTCGTCCTGGGCGGGCGAAAACCGGGTACAGATGCGCCAGTCCACCGCAATCGCGCCGATTTCGCTCACCAGCACCGGGTTGAGGTCGAGCTCGGCGATCTCGGGCACCGACGCGACCAGATCACCGACGGCGCAGAGCAGCCGAGCCGCGGCGTCGACGTCCACGGTGGCTCTGCCGCGGTTACCACGGAGCAGCGCGGCCCCGTGCAGGCTGTCGAGCAGCCGGCGCGCGGCCGGCAGGTCGAGCGGGGCCGGCGCGAAGGCGACGTCGTCGAGAACCTCCACGTGGACCCCGCCGAGGCCGGCCATCACCATCGCGCCGAGCTGCGGGTCGCGCAGGCCGCCCACCACGAGCTCGACCCCGGTGAGCTGCCGCTGGACCAGCACGCGAGCCCCCCGCGCCAGCGCGAGCAGGTCCGCGGCCGCCGTGCGTACCGCGGCCGCGCCGACCAGTCCCGTGCGCACACCACCGACGTCGCTCTTGTGGGCCAGGTCGGCGTGCACCACCTTGGCCACGACGGGTCCTCCCAGCCCCGCCGCCGTCGTGACGGCCTCGTCGACGGTGCGGCAGATGCGATGCTCCGCCAGCAGTACGCCGGCCTCCGTGAGCAGCGCGGCCGCCTGGTCGCTGTCGAGCACGCCGCGGGCCAGAGGCGCCAGGCCGGCCGGCCGCGGCGGGGCGGGCAGCGGTGGCTGGGTGACGTTACGCGCCGTTCCGTACCGCACGGCGTGACCCGCCGCCCGCGCCGTGCGCTCGGGCCAGTCGAAGCACGGGATGCCCGCCTCGTGCAATGGCACGGCATGCCCCCGTTCGCCCCGTGCGGTCACCCAGCAGACGTACACCGGTACGGGCACCCCGTCGGCGCGCAGCCGCAGCACGGCGTCGCGCAGCGCGAGCACCGCAGCCGGATCGGCGGCCGCGCGCTGCAGCAGGACCGGGACCACGACGTCCACCTCGCCGGAGCGCGCCAGCCGGTCCACGAGGAGCGGGTAGAGCTCGGCGTAGCGGGCCCACACGGTCGTCATGTCGACCGGGTTGGCCGCGCTGGCGTGGGCGGGCAGCCGGCGCCGGAGCTCGGCCTGCAGGGCGGGCGAGAGCTCGGGCACCTCGAGGCCTTCGTCAGCGAGGAGGTCCGCGAGCTCGACACCGGTGCCGCCGGAGTTCGTCACGACACCGACCCGCGGCCCGGCGGGAACCGGTTGGCTGTCCAGTGCCCGCGCGACGTCCATCATCTCGAGGCCGCTGCGGGCCAGCACGACGCCGGCCGCGCCGAAGGCGGCCCGCCACAGCCGTTCGTCATCGGCGAGGGCGGCGGTGTGGGAGAAGGCAGCGCGTGATCCGGCGGTCGACCGGCCGGTACGCGCGACGACGACCGGCTTGCGGGGCGTGATCGCGGCGGCTGCCTCGGCGAAGGCGCGGCCGTCGGGCATGGACTCGCAGAAGAAGCACAGCGTCCGGCTCGCAGGGTCCTCACCCAACAGGGTCAACAGCTCGGCGTCGCCGATGTCAGCCTTGTTGCCGGCTGCGAGGACCTTGGCGAAGTGGGCGCCCTCGTCGAGCGCGACGGTGTGGATCGCCATGCCGTAGGCGCCGGACTGGGTGACCAGCGTGATGCCGCCGCTGCCCGCCGGCAGTCCCCGGGACAGCGAGGCGTTCATCGGCAGGTCGCAGTTCTGCACGCCGAGACAGTTGGGCCCGACCACCCGCACCCCGCCGGAACGGGCTACCGCGAGCAGCTCGTCCTGCCGCGCCTTCCCCGCGGGGCCGGTCTCGGCGAAGCCGCCGCTGACCACGGCGACCACCCGGACGCCGCGCGCCGCCGCGTCGCGGACAACACCAGTGACCGCGCCGGCCGGCACCGCAACCACCGCCAGGTCGATCTCGCCCGGTACGTCGAGCAGCGAGCCGTAGGCCCGCCGGCCGAACACGGTCTGTGCCCCCGGCGTCACCGGCACCACCTCGCCGGGGAAGGTCTCGAGGTTGCCCATGAGGACCGAGCCTGCCCGGCCCGGCTTCTCGGACGCGCCGACCAGGGCGATGCGCCGTGGCGAGAAGACGGCGTCCAGCAGGCCGGCGCTCAGCATGCGCAGGCGGCCCCGGTGCCCGGGTGGAACCTCCGCCGCAGCTCCTCCTCGCCGAACTCCGAGCGGCGCACGCCCAGGGGGTCGATGCCGCGCAGTGCCGCGAGCTCGGCAGCGCCCGGCGGAGGGACCGTGCGCAGGTCGCCGGCCACCCGCAGCTCGAAGGTGGTCCGCGCCTCGACCTCGTCGAGCGTCACGTCGGGGAACAGCTGGCGCAGCCGCGCGTGCCCCTCCGCGTCGTAGTCGAAGACTCCCAGCTCGGTGACCAACCACTGGGGACCGCCACCGGTGAACCCGAGCGCCGTGCGGTCGCCGTCGCGGGTCCGGTGGCCCATGTCGGTCACGAAGTCACACTCCGGGACCAGCGCGCGCCCGGACCGGTGCCGGGTCGTCCAGAGGCTCAGATGGCGCACCGTGGCCGACAGGTTGCAGCCGCCCCCGCCCCCGCCGAGCTTCACTTTCGGCGCGCCGATCGGCCCGACCGCGGTCACGTTGGTGTTGCCCCACGGGTCGATCTGCACCCCGGACAGGAACATCCGGTCGACGTCTCCGCGTACGGCCGCGTCGAAGAACTCCTCGAACCGCATCCGATAGAGGGCGCCCTGCTGCAGCACATACTCGTTGCCGGTCGGCGGGATGAACCGCGGGTCCGGGTTCAGTGCGTACGTCGCGCCCTCGACGAGCAGCATGTCGCGGGCGTGGGTGCGTCGGGCGAGGTGCATCGCCACCTGTGCGCAGGGGCTGCCGAAGCCGTGGAAGACGGTTTCCCGGTCCCGGATGGTCCGCGCCAGCGCCACGACGAACCACTCGTCAATGCTGAAGCCGTGTTGACCCGTCCGCTGGTCGGGTGCCGTCTGCGTGCTCATGCCGGCACGCCGACGTGGATGCCGCACTCGGACTTGTCCCATTGGGCCCAGCGTCCGGACCGGGCGTCGTCGCCGGTCGAAGCACCGATGGCGCCGGTCGTTTGCCTGGACGTTGGCTGGGTGCACGGGGCGCAACCCACCGAGGTAAACCCGGCATCGAGCAGGGGGTTGGTCAGGATGCCGTGCCGGCCGACGTAGATGTCGATGTCGGACTGCGTCCACCGGGCGAGCGGGTTGACCTTGACCATCCCGTTCCGCCGGTCCCAATCGACCACCGGCGTACCGGACCGGGACAGCGAGTCGTCCCGGCGCAGACCGCTTCCCCACGCGTCGTACCCGGCCAGCACCCGGTCCAGCGGCATCACCTTGCGCAGGAAGCAGCACCGGTCGGGGTTGCTGGCGAAGAGGACTTGGCCGTGTTCGGAGTCCTGCTCAGCGACGGTCTGCTCGGGTTGCACCGAGATGAGGTTGATACGGCCGTGGTAGGTGGCCGCGACGGCATCGCGCATGGTGAGCGTCTCGGGAAAGTGGTAGCCCGTGTCGAGGAACACCACATCGGTGCCCGGTGCGTGGCGTGCCACCAGGTCGATGAGCACGGCATCGGCCATCGAGGAAGTGATCGTGAAGCGCGAGCCGAAGGCCCGAGCGGCCCAGGTGATGATCGTCTGCGGCGAGGCATCCTCGAGGCGCCAGGCCGCGCGACGGGCGAGGGTCTCGCGGTGCCCCGTGAGGCTGTCCGCCGGGGCGCACTTGGGCATGGGGCTGATCAGAGTCCTGCTCATGCGAAGAGCTCCTTCCACGCCGCGGTGGAGTCCGACCAGTGACCTAGCGCCGCAAGTCGCTCCTCGCCGATCTCCTTGCGGTAGACCTCCTCGTCGGCGACGCCGGTGACGTACGTGTCGAGGTACTCGGTAAGTGCCGGGCCGCCCGCGGTCGCCGCCGCGACGTAGGCCGCCAGATGCGGTCGGTCGTAGGCGTAGGCCGGGTAGCACGACGTCGGGTGCGCGCCATAGGGAACCTCGGCGACCGCCGCGACGAGGTGCGCCGGGATGGTGATGCCCGCCGACGCGACCTCCTCGGAGCCGACGATGCGGTCGACCGTGGCGACGACGTTGCGGGATGCGGCGGCGAACCGCTCGTCGAGGACGTAGGGCTGCTCGAGGTGCAGGTTGCCGCGACGGTCGCCCAGCGGCGCGTGCAGCAGCACGACGTCCGGGCACAGCGGCGGCACCGCGACGAGCACCTCGCCGGTGAACGGGCAGGTGACCTCGCTGTACTCCGGGTGCAGTCCGCGGATGTCGGAGCCCTTCACGCCGCGCACCGGCAGGAAGGGCAGCCCGAGCTCGGCGGCTCGCAGCTGGGCCAGGATCGTGG
>JAVEDA010000317.1 GCA_030841195.1 Actinomycetota bacterium
CGTCCAGCTGACCGGGTTCATCTCCAAGGTGGACCCGGGTGGCTTCCAGCTGGCCCGGTACCAGATCGCGTGCTGCGCGGCCGACGCGGTGCCCGCCGTCGTGATCGTGCACGGCGTCGCCGGGCACCCGCCGCGGCGCGACAGCTGGGTCCGAGTCACCGGGGCCTACCTGGGTGGGTCCGGTGACCTGCCGCGGCTGGCCGCCACGAGCGTCGAGCAGATCCCGGTGCCCAACGAGCCGTACGAATAGTCAGCTCGTACGCCGGGGAGCTCAGCCCGCGGGCGACGGGACCGGCGTCGGGGCGGGTGCCGCCACCGGCGCCTCCTGAGGGTCCTTGGGCAGCACGAAGCGGTAGCCCACGTTGCGGACCGTGCCGATCAGCATCTCGTGGTCGGAGCCAAGCTTGGCCCGCAGCCGGCGCACGTGCACGTCGACCGTGCGGGTGCCCCCGTAGTAGTCGTAGCCCCAGACCTCCTGGAGCAGCTGGGCCCGGCTGAACACCCGGCCCGGGTGCTGGGCCAGGAACTTCAGCAGCTCGAACTCCTTGAACGTGAGGTCGAGCACCCGCCCCTTGACCCGGGCGGTGTAGGTGGCCTCGTCGATCGTCACGTCGCCGCGGCGGATCTCGGTCAGCTCTTCCTCGGCCCCGGTGCGGCTGGCCAGCCGGCCGATGGCCAGCCGGAGCCGGGCCTCGACCTCCGCCGGGCCGGCCGTGTCGACGATGACGTCGTCGACGCCCCAGTCCGCGGTCACCGCGGCCAGGCCGCCCTCGGTGGCCACGAGCAGCACCGGGCAGTCGACACCGGTGGTGCGCAGGACCCGGCACAGCGAGCGCACGTGGGGCAGGTCGCGGCGTCCGTCGACGAGCAGGGCGTCGGCCGGCGATGCCTCGAGCAGGGCCGACACCTCGGCCGGCGCCACCCGCATCGTGTGCGAGAGCAGACCGAGCGCGGGCAGCACCTCGGTCGACGGCTGCAGCGTGTTCGTCAGCAGCAGAAGCTGGCTCACCGGGCACCACCCCTCTCGTCCCGGCCCCAAGTTCACCATGATGGTGCCCGGGGCGGCCGGTTCCGTCCGCAACCCGAGAAGGATTTACGCACCGGAAATACGCCCGTCACACAAGTTCGAGGCGCAGAGGGGAGCCCGCGGTGGCCGCTGGCACGATCCGCTACTGGGCCGGCGCGCGGGCCGCGGCGGGTACTCACGAGGAGCCGTACGAGGGCGACACGCTCGGCGCGGTGCTGGACGCGGCGGCCTCGGCCCACGGCGCGGAGCTGGCCCGGGTGTTCACCGTCGCCACCTTCCTGCTGGACGGCAGCCGGTCCGGGCGGGACGCCGCGCTGGCTGACGGAGTGACCATCGAGGTCCTGCCCCCGTTCGCGGGGGGCAGCCGGTGACGGCTGCCGTAGCGGCGGGGCTCGCGGCCGCGCTCGTACTAGGCGGGGTCATCGACCCGCTGGTGCTGCTGCCGGCGGTGCTGCTGACCCAGGTCCTGCTCGCCGTCGCCTGGTTCCCCGCGCTGCAGGCGAGCGGCCCGCTCGGCGGCCGGATCGTCGTACTGGGGGCCGCGGGTGCCGCCGACGTGGCCGTGCTGGCCGCCGACGAGACCCGCCCGATGGAGCACGTTGCGCCCGTGCTCGCGGTCGCCATGCTGGCCGCGCTGGCCCACCAGCTGGCCCGGCGGGACGGCCGCGGCGGGCTCACCAGGTCGTTGACGGCCACCGGGGCCGCGACCGTCTTCGCCTGCCTCGGCTCGGCCTGGCTGGCGCTGGACGTGTCCCGCGACGGCACCGGGCTGCTGGTGGTGGGTGCGGTCGCCGCCGCGGCGCCGGCCGTGGTCGAGCTGGCGCGTTCCCGGCTGGGCCGGCCGCGCTGGGCCGGCGCCGTGTGGGCGGCCGCGGTGACCGGGGTGTCCGCGGCCGCGGTTGCTGAGACCACCGACCTCTCGCTCCCGGTGGCGCTGGCGACCGGTGCCGGGGCGGTCGTCGCCGCCCGGCTCGCGATGCTGTTCGCCGAGCGGGCCCCTGTGCCGCACCCGTTGCTGCCCGCCGCGCTGCCGCCGGTGCTCGTCGCACCGGTCGTCTATCTGCTCGGGCGGCTCCTGGTCGGCTGACCCGCACGCCCCGGCGCTGGCCTCGCGGGAATCGGTGGCCGGTACGCCGGGTTGCGCCCTGCATGGGAGGTCTGCTCGCCGTGCTCGCGACGCTTGCCGTCGCGACCGCTGCCGGGCTCTGGCTGCAGCGCTCCGGCCGACGGCTGGGCCGCCGCCAGCACAACGCCGGCGCCACCCGCGACCGGCTGGTCGAGGCCGACCTCGGTGGCCCGCTGGGGGAGCGAGCCACCCTGGTTCAGTTCTCCTCCGCGTTCTGCCAGCCCTGCCGGGCCACCCGGCGGGTGCTGGACGAGGTCAGCCGGGCGGTCCCCGGCGTGGCTCATCGAGAGGTCGACGCCGAGAGCAACCTCGAGCTGGTGCGCCGGCTGGACGTGCGCCGCACCCCCACCGTGCTGGTGCTCGACGCCGCCGGCGGCATCGTCCGCCGGGCCAGCGGCCAGCCCCGCAAGGCGGACGTCATCGCGGCGCTGGGCGAGGCCGTCGGATGATCATTCGTCCCGATGGGTGGAATAGGTCGTGCCGACAGGTGGACACGGCTAGCATCGACGGCGTGAGCACGGAGCTGACCCGTCGCCGCGCAGTCGACCTGCTGCGCACTGCGACCGCGCTCTGTCCGACTTCCTGACACCAGACGCCACCCGTCCGCTCTCGTCAGGAGCACCCCCTCATGGCTTCACTTCGTGTCGGCATCCGTCCGGCCTCCCTCGTCGACCCCCGCGGCCCGCGTTTCGGTGCGGCGGTCACGACCGTCGTGCTGGCGGCCGCCCTGGTCACCGGGTCGGGCTACCTGCTCGCGCTGCAGGCGATCGTGTTCGCCCTCGGAGCGGCCGGCCGACCGCCGTACGGCGTGATCTACGGCCGTCTCGTCC
>JAVEDA010000324.1 GCA_030841195.1 Actinomycetota bacterium
TCACCTCGTGCAGGCACTCGAAGTAGGCGATCTCCGGCTGGTAGCCGGCGTCGACGAGGGTGTCGAAGCCGGACTTGATGAGCTCGGACAGGCCGCCGCAGAGCACGACCTGCTCGCCGAACAGGTCGGTCTCGGTCTCCTCGGTGAACGTCGTCTTGATGGCACCGGCCCGGGTACCGCCGATGCCCTTGGCGTAGGACTTCACCAGGTCCCAGGCGTTACCGGTGGCGTCCTGCTCGACCGCGACGAGCACCGGCACACCGCGGCCGTCGACGAACTGCCGGCGCACCAGGTGCCCCGGTCCCTTGGGGGCGACCATGCAGACGTCGACGCCGCTCGGCGGGGTGATCAGGTCGTAGCGGATGTTGAGGCCGTGTCCGAAGAACAGCGCGTCGCCGTCGACCAGGTTGGGCGCGATCGCCTCCGCGTACAGCGAGCGCTGGACGGGGTCGGGTGCGAGCACCATCACCAGGTCGGCCTCCTCGCACGCCTCGAACGGCGTGACGACCCGCAGTCCTTCGGCGTCGGCGCGCTCGCGGCTCTTGGACCCCTCGGGCAGCCCCACCCGCACGTCGACCCCCGAGTCGCGCAGCGAGAGGGCGTGCGCGTGCCCCTGGCTGCCGTAGCCCAGGACGGCCACGTTGCGCTCCTGGATCACGGACAGGTCGGCGTCGTCGTCGTAGTACATCTCGGCCACGGTGGTCTCTTCTCCTCGGGTCTGGTACGTCGGTCAGCGGGCGATCGGGGTGACGGTGCTGCTGCGGGCGGAGCGGTCGGTCATCGACCGCGGGCCGCGGCTGACCGCGACCATGCCGGACTGGACGAGCTCGCGCACGCCGTAAGGCTCGAGCACCCGCAGCAGCGCGTCGAGCTTGTCGGCATTGCCGGTGGCCTCGATCGTGACGGCGTCCGGCGCGACGTCGACGACCTTCGCGCGGAACAGCTGCACCGTCTCGAGCACGTGCGAGCGGCTCGCGCGGTCGGCCGCCACCTTGACCAGGATGAGCTCGCGTTGCACCGAGCTGGCCGGGTCGAGCTCGACGATCTTGAGCACCTCGACCAGCTTGTTGAGCTGCTTGGTCACCTGCTCCAGCGGCAGCTCCTCGACGTTGACCACGATGGTCATCCGGGAGACGTCGTCGTGCTCGGTCGGCCCCACGGCCAGCGAGTCGATGTTGAAGCCCCGCCGGGAGAACAGCCCGGCGATCCGGGCCAGCACGCCGGGCTTGTTCTCCACCAGCACCGACAGCGTGTGCCTACTCATCGTGTCTCCCCACCTTCGGTGTCCCACTGCGGTGCCATGTCGCGGGCCACCTGGATCTCGTCGTTGCTGGTGCCGGCGGCGACCATCGGCCACACCATCGCGTCCTGATGGACGGTGAAGTCGACCACGACGGGACGGTCGTCGATCTCCATCGCCCGCTCGATCGTGGAGTCGACGTCCTCCGCCTTCTCGCAGCGCATGCCGATGCAGCCGTAGGCCTCGGCCAGCTTGACGAAGTCGGGGATGTGCTCGACCCGGGCACCAGCGGCCGCAGCCCCGCGGCCCGCGCCGCCGAGGTCGGTGTTGGAGTAGCGCTCGTTGTAGAACAGGGTCTGCCACTGGCGCACCATGCCGAGGGTGCCGTTGTTGATGATGGCCACCTTGATGGGGATGTCGTTGATGGCGCAGGTGGCCAGCTCCTGGTTGGTCATCTGGAAGCAGCCGTCGCCGTCGATCGCCCACACGGTGGCGTCCGGCCGGCCGGCCTTGGCGCCCATCGCGGCCGGGACCGCGTAGCCCATGGTCCCGAGGCCGCCGGAGTTGAGCCAGGTGCCGGGGTTCTCGTAGCCGATGAACTGCGCCGCCCACATCTGGTGCTGGCCGACACCCGCCACGTACAGCGCCTCGGGCCCGGCGATCTTGCCGAGCCGCTCGATGACGTACTGCGGCGCGAGCGACCCGTCGGCCGGCTGGTCGTAGCCCAGCGGGTAGACCGTGCGCCACCGGTCGACCTGCGCCCACCAGCCCTCGTAGTCACCCCGGTGGCCCGCCTCGTGCTCGGTGGTGATGGCCAGCACCAGGTCGGCGATGACCTCACGGGCGTCCCCGACGATCGGCACGTCGGCCGTGCGGTTCTTCGAGATCTCGGCCGGGTCGATGTCCGCGTGGATGATCTTGGCGTCGGGGGCGAAGCTCGACAGCTTGCCGGTGACCCGGTCGTCGAACCGGGCCCCGAGCGAGATCAGCAGGTCGGACTTCTGCAGGGCCGTCACCGCCGCCACCGTGCCGTGCATCCCCGGCATGCCCAGGTGCTGCGGGTGGCTGTCCGGGAAGGCGCCCCGGGCCATCAGGGTCGTGACCACCGGGATGCCGGTCAGCTCGGCCAGGGTCCGCAGCTCGGCCCAAGCGCGCGCCTTGAGGACGCCGCCACCGACGTACAGGACGGGCCGGCTGGACTCGACGATCAGCCGGGCCGCCTCCCGGATCTGTTTCCCGTGCGGTTTGGTCACCGGGCGGTAGCCGGGCAGGTCGATCGTGGTCGGCCAGTCGAAGGTGGTCAGCGCCTGCAGCGCATCCTTGGCGACGTCGACGAGTACCGGCCCGGGGCGCCCGGTCGAGGCGATGTGGAACGCCTCGGCCAGCGTCCGCGGGATGTCGGCCGGGTTCGTCACCAGGAAGTTGTGCTTGGTGATCGGCATCGTGATGCCACGGATGTCTGCCTCCTGGAACGCGTCGGTGCCGATCGCCGCGCTGGGGACCTGCCCGGTGACCGCCACGATCGGCACGCTGTCCATGTAGGCGTCGGCGATCGGGGTGACCAGGTTGGTCGCGCCGGGGCCGCTGGTCGCCATGCAGACGCCGACCCGGCCGGTGGCCTGGGCGTACCCGGTGGCGGCGTGGCCGGCCCCTTGCTCGTGCCGGACCAGGATGTGCCGGATCCGGGTGGAGTCCATCAGCGGGTCGTACAGCGGGAGGATCGCGCCGCCGGGGATGCCGAAGACGGTCTCTACCCCGGCGGACTCCAGCGAGCGGACGAGGCTCTGGGCTCCGGTGACCTGGTCGGGCATCTGACGGACCTCTCTGGTGGGGCGGGGCGGGTGCGGCCAACAAAAAACCCCTCGGTCCAGTGTGGACTCACGAGGGGTTGCGCGCTCGGCTGACGGTCGTCAGGCGGCGCGCAGGCGAACTACGACAAGCGACTGCATGGCCACAGCGTCCCGAGGGCCGCCAGGTGTGTCAACCACTGGCACAACCCGTCTCAGCACCCGGGCGGCGCTGCGACCCACCCCAGTGCCGTGGCGTGCTCCGTCCGGGTGATCCCGCGCCCGTCACCCGGCTGGCTGATCGGGGTCCCGGCCGGATCGGTCGAATAGTCAAGAGGAAGCAAAGCCAGCGACCAGGGGTGGGACATGGCCGACGACCGTACGTCGTCCCGGTGGCAGCGCCGGTCGGCAGGCGCCCGGGCGCTGCGGTGGGCTGTGCTGTGCGCACCCGTCGGAGCCTCTGTCGGCGCCGCCTGGGCCGTGCACGGGCAGCTCCCCGCCGTCCGCGGGCCGCTCGACCGGCTCTGGCAGTTGCTCGTGCTCGGCCTGGTCTCCACCGTCGTGGTCGTGCTCGTGGACCGGCTGGCCCGGCGGCTGCTGCCCCTGGTCACGCTGCTCGACCTGAGCATGCTGTTCCCGGACCAGGCTCCGTCCCGGCTCGCCGTCGCGCGTAACGCGATCCGCCGCCGGCCGATCGAGGAGCAGCTGGCCCGGGTCCGGGACGCGGGCGCCGACCCCGGTGCCGTCGCCCGCGAGATCCTCACCCTGGTCGCGGCGCTGAGCGCGCATGACCGGCCGACCCGCGGTCACGCCGAGCGGGTGCGGATGTTCACCGACCTGCTGGCCGAGCAGCTGAAGGTGCCCCGCCGGGACCGCGACCTGCTCCGCTGGGCGGCGATCCTGCACGACATCGGCAAGCTCCAGGTGCCGGCCGCCCTGCTGAACAAGCCGGGCAAGCCCACCGAGCAGGAGTGGGTCGTGCTCAAGGCCCACCCGGCGCACGGCGCCGAGATGGCCGCCGGGCTGCTGCCGTGGCTCGGCGAGTGGTCCGACGTGATCGTCCAGCACCATGAGCGGTACGACGGCACCGGGTACCCGACCGGCCTGAGCGGCTCCGGGATCAGCCTCGGAGCCCGAATCGTCTCGGTGGCCGACGCCTACGACGTCATGACCGCGGCCCGCGCCTACAAGCGCCCCGTCTCGCGGGCGGCCGCCCTGCGCGAGCTGGTCAAGTTCTCCGGCACCCAGTTCGACCCGACCGTGGTCCGCGCGATGGTGGCCGTGGGGGCACCGCGGCTGCGCCGCACCCAGGGCGTGCTCGCATGGCTGGCCGACCTGCCGCTGGTGGCCTCGAGCGCCGTCCCGGCCGCGACGGTGGCGCGGGTGGTCGGGGCGAGCGCTCTCGCCACCGGCGCGGTGGCCGCCGGGCCGGCCGCGCTCGGGCTGCCGAGCCACCAGCCACCGGAGCGGGCGGTGCTCTCCGCCGCCGAGAGCCAGGATCCCGGCTCGGCGGACGGCTCGGCCACAGCCTCCGGTACCCGGCCGCAGGGGTCGGGCGCCGGCGACCGGTCCGCAACGGACATCGCCTCCGCCACCGGAGGCGCGGCTCCCACCGCGACACCGGTCCCGTCAGCCCCGGCCGCCACTGCGGCGCCGCAGCCGGACCCCCGACCGGCGACGTCGACACCCACCCACGACTCGGGCTCGGCGTCGGATCCGAGCACCAGCTCGCCGACGCCGACGACCTCGCCGGCACCCACGTCGACGCCGACATCCACGTCGACGACCGGCACCCTCACGGGCACGGTGAACGGCGTCGTCACCGACCCGGTCGGCACGGTCGGCGGCGTGCTCCAGGACCCGGTGGGCACCGTCACCGGGACGGTCGGCGGCGTGCTCCAGGACCCGGTCGGCACCGTGACGGGCACCGTGACCGGGACGGTCGGCACCCTGCTCGGTTCCAGCAGCTCGGGCTCCGGCAGCACCAGCCCCAACAGCGGCCCGGGCTCGACCAGCTCAGGCTCGGGCAGCTCAGGCTCGGGCAGCTCAGGCTCGGGCAGCGGCGGCCTGCTGGGTGGCCTGCTCGGCCACTAACCAAGATCGACTGGACGCTCCCGCACCAGACACGCCGCAGAAGTGGTGCGTCGGCGTCCAGTTGAGGGGGGTCAGGTGCAGACGGCGCCCTGGGCGGCCGAGCCGACCAGCTTCACGTACTTCGCGAGCACGCCGGTGGTGTAGACCGGCGGCAGCGGCTGCCAGCCGGCCCGCCGACGGTCCAGCTCGTCGTCGTCGACCAGCAGGTCCAGCCGCTTGTTCGCAACGTCCAACCGGACCCGGTCGCCGTCGGCGACGAACGCCACCGGTCCCCCGTCGACCGCCTCCGGTGCCACGTGCCCGACGCACAGCCCGGTGGTGCCGCCGGAGAAGCGGCCGTCGGTGAGCAGCAGCACGTCCTTGCCGAGGCCCGCGCCCTTGATGGCACCGGTGATCGCCAGCATCTCCCGCATCCCGGGCCCGCCCTTCGGCCCCTCGTACCGGATCACGACCACGTCGCCCGCGGCGATGGTGCCGTCCTCGAGGGCGTCCATGGCAGCCCGCTCGCGGTCGAAGACCCGCGCGGTGCCCTCGAAGACGTCGGAGTCGAACCCGGCGGTCTTGACCACCGCGCCGTCCGGAGCGAGTGAGCCACGCAGGATCGTCAGCCCGCCGGTGCGGTGGATCGGCGCCGACATGGCCCGCAGCACCTTGCCGTCGATGTCCGGCGGGGCGATGTCGGCGAGGTTCTCGGCCAGCGTCCGGCTGGTGACGGTCAGGGCGTCGCCGTTCATCAGCCCGGCGTCGAGCAGCGCCTTCATCACGACCGGCACGCCACCGACCCGGTCGACGTCGGTCATGACGTACTGCCCGAACGGCTTGACGTCG
>JAVEDA010000325.1 GCA_030841195.1 Actinomycetota bacterium
GCCCGCGTCGACGGCGCCTCTGCCCGCCGTACCCGACTCTCGCCGCCGCTCCCTCCCGCGGCCAAGCTGGCCGAACCGCGGTCACCTCACCGCGGTCGACAGCAAACGATCACGGAACCGTGATCATTTGCGGAGGGTGGGGAGGGGAGGGCAGGGGTGGGTCAGGGAAGGGTCTGGACGTCGAGGGCGCCGTCGGCGTACTGACGGCGGATCACCTTCTTGTCGAACTTGCCGACGCTCGTCTTGGGCACCTCGTCGACGAAGGACCAGCGTTCCGGCAGCTGCCACTGCGCCACCCGCACGGCCAGGAAGGCACGCAGCTCGTCGGCGCCGACCTCGGTCCCCTCGCGCCGCACGACGGTCGCCAGCGGTCGCTCCCCCCACTTCTCGTCCGGCACGCCGACCACCGAGGCCTCCGCCACCGCCGGGTGCGCCATCAGCGCGTTCTCCAGGGCCACCGAGGAGATCCACTCGCCACCGGACTTGATGACGTCCTTGGACCGGTCGGTCAGGGTGAGGAAGCCGTCGGGAGTGATGCTGCCGACGTCGCCGGTGCGCAGCCAGCCGTCGTCGAACTTGGCCGGGTCGTCGTCCCGGACGTACGACCCGGTGATCCACGGCCCGCGCACCTCCAGCTCGCCGACCGCCGTACCGTCCCGAGGCACGACCGAGCCGTCCGGCCCGACCAGCCGCGCCTGCACCGAGGCCGCCAGCCGGCCCTGGGTGATGCGGTAGCGCCACGCGTCCTCACCCTCGACGCCGCCGGGCTCGCGAGAGATCGACCCCAACGGCGACGTCTCCGTCATGCCCCACGCGTGCGTCACGTGCACGCCGTGCCGCTCGAGCCCCTCCATCAGCGAGCGGGGGCAGGCCGAGCCGCCGACGACGACGTCCCGCAGCGAGGACATGTCCCGCGGCGTCTGGTCCAGGTAGGCCAGCAGTGCGGTCCAGACCGTCGGCACGCCACCCGCGAGCGTCGGCTTGGCCGTCTCGATCAGGTCGGCCAGCGGCTCCGGGGTGAGGAACCGGTCCGGCATCACCAGCGACGCGCCCGACATCATCGCCGCGTACGGCGTGCCCCAGGCCAGCACGTGGAACATCGGCACGATGAGCAGCACCCGGTCCCGCTGGCCCATCGCGAACCCGTCGGACATGCACACCTGCATCGAGTGCAGGTAGATCGACCGGTGGCTGTAGGCGACACCCTTGGGGTTGCCGGTCGTGCCGCTGGTGTAGCACATGGCGGCGGCGTCGGTCTCGTCGTCCGGGTCGACCCAGTCGAACTCGTCGGGCTGCCCGTCCAGCAGGTCCTCGTACGCGTGCACCGTGGCCGACGTGCCCTCGAGGACCGACAGGTCTGCCGGGCCGTTCACGACCACGTGCTGGACCTGCGGCAGCTGGCCGAGCACCTTGGCCAGCAGCGGCAGCACCGACCCGTCGACGAGCACGACCTTGTCGCCGCCGTGGTCGGCGATGAACGCGAGCTGGTCGGGGAACAGCCGGATGTTCAGCGGGTGCAGCACCGCACCCATCGCGGGAACCGCCAGGTAGGCCTCGAGGTGCTCCTGGTTGTTCCACATGAAGGTGCCCACCCGGTCGTCACCCCGGACCCCGAGCGCGCGCAGGGCGTGCGCCAGCCGGGCGGCGCGGCGGCCCACCTCGGCGTACGTCGCCGAACGAGCTCCCTCGCCGGTCCACGTGACCACCTCCGAGGACCCGTGCACCGAGGTGCCGTAGCGCACCAGCGTGGCGATCGACAGGGGCGTCTCCTGCATCGTGCTGCGCATCTGTGCTGCCTCCGTACGTCGGTGAGTTGATCCTGACCCGCGTCGGCGGCCACGGGCAAGGGCACCGCCGACCCGAGGCCGTCACCCGAATGGCTCAGGTGCGGCGCTCCGGCTGCCGACACAGAGGACGTGAGAGCGCCGGCCGGCAGTGTGTCTCGGGCAGAGCCGGACCGGCACCCTGCCCCGGACCACGCTGCGCTGGTGCGCCTCCGACGGGTCATCCAGGCCCAGCGAGACATCTCCTGCGCCGCCACCGACACCGGCACGGTCTTCCGGGTCCTGGCCGACTCGGTGCTCAGCGTGTTCCCCGCCGAGGGCGCCATCGCCTCTCAGCCCGAGGGCGACTTCCTGGTCGCCCGGGCTGCCGTCGGGTCGGCCGGTCCCGCGGTCGGGCACCGCCTCGCGCTGACGGGGACCCTCGGCGGCCGGGCCGTGCGCACCCTGACCGGCCAGCTCTGCCGGGACAGCGAGACCGACCCGCGGACCCAGGCCGACGTCAGCGCGAGCACCCGCACCCGGTCCTCGGTGATCGTCCCGCTGGTCCACGACGACGTTGCTGTCGGCGTGATCGCCGCGGTCTCCAGCCGGCCGGATGCCTTCGACGAGGACGACCTCGTCCTGCTCACGATGCTCGCCGATGTCGCCTCGAGCCGGCTGGCCGCCGCCCTGGCCCAGGCCGACATCGCCGTGCTGCGCGCCGACGAGGACCTGCGCCGGGCCCGCGGCGCCAGGTTGCGAGCCGGCCAGGAGCTCACCGGCCTGGCCTGGTGGGAGCTCGACCCGACCACCGGCCAGCACGTCTGGTCCGACGCCATGTTCCGGCTGGTCGGGCTCCCGCCGTCCGCCGAGGCGCCCGACGACGACGCCTACCTCGCACTGCTCCACCCGGACGACCGGCCGGCCGCGGTCGCGCTGCGCCGGCAGGGCTTCAGCACCGGGCACCGGGACATCTATCGAGTCGTGCACCCGGACGGTGGGGTCCGCCACCTCCAGGCCTGGACCGACGTCGAGCGCGACGCCAACGGCACCGTTCTCAAGGTGGTCGGCGCCACCATCGACGTGACCGACCGCGAGGCTCTGCTCGCCTCGCTCGACCTGGGACGCGCCAACCTGGCAGCTGCGCTGGAGCTGACCCGGACCGCGACCTGGGAGTGGGACGTGCTCGCCGACCGGCTGACCTGGTCGGCGCGCATGTTCGAGCTAACCGGCCTGGACCCCGACGCCGGGACACCGCACATCGCGGCTTTCCTCGACACCGTCCACCCGGACGACCGGGACCGGATGCGCGCTCTCGGCCAGCTGCAGATCGCCCGGGGCACCGGCGAAGAGACCGTCTATCGGGTGCTCCACCGCGACGGCTCCGTGCGGCACCTGCGGGCCTGGACCGACGTACGCCGGACGGCGGACGGGACGGTCACCCACCTGTGGGGCACGGCCATGGACGTCACTGACCAGACCGAGGCAGCCGCGCGGCTGCGCGCCAGCGAGGAGCACTTCCGGATCGCGTTCGACAACGCCCCGATCGGGATGTCGATGGTCAGCCTGGCGCCGGAGGACCGCGGCAGCTACCTGCGCACCAACGCGGCCTTCGAGGCGATGCTCGGCTGGAGCAGCGCCGAGCTGACCGGCACGCCGCTGACCGAGCTGACCCACCCCGACGACCGGGAGCGGGACTCCGGGCTGTTCCTGCAGCTCGCCACCGGTGGGACGCAGACGGTTGCGTTCGAGAAGCGCTACCTGCACCGGGACGGGTCGGTGGTGCACGCCTGGATGACGAGCACGGTCGTGCACGACACCGACGGCCAGCCGCTCTACCTGGTGACGCACGCGCTGGACCTCAGCGACCGGCTGCGCGAGCAGGCCGAGCTGGAGCGGCTGGCTCTGACCGACACCCTCACCGGGCTGGCCAACCGGACGCTGCTCAACGACCGACTCGACCAAGCACTGGCACGGCTGCAGCGCACCGGCGGCGCGATGGCGATGCTGCTGCTCGACGTGGACCGGTTCAAGACCGTCAACGACTCGCTCGGGCACCAGGTGGGCGACGCCCTGCTGGTCGAGGTCGCCAGCCGGCTCGAGGCGGTCACGAGGGCGGATGCGACAGTCGCCCGGCTGGGCGGCGACGAGTTCGTGGTCCTGCTCGAAGGGCTGCCCGACCTGGAATCCGTGCACGGTGTGGCCGGGCGGCTGCTCGAAGCGCTGCGGCGTCCGTATGCCCTCGGTCAGGGCGCCGAGGCCCTGGTCACCACGACGAGCATGGGCATCTCGGTCGCCACCGACCCGGCCCGCTCACCCGGCGACCTCTACCGCGAGGCGGACCTGGCCCTCTACCGCGCGAAGGACGCCGGCAGGGACCAATACGCGCTCTACGACGACGAGCTCCGGGCCCGCGCCGACCGCCGGATGGCGGCGGAGACGTTGCTGCGCAAGGCGATCAGCGAGAACCTGCTGGTCCCGGTGTTCCAGCCGATCGTGGATCTCGGCGACGGCCGGGTGCGCGCCGCCGAGGCCCTGGTGCGGATCCAGGACGGCGACCGGCTGGTGCTGCCCGCGGAGTTCATCGACGTGGCCGAGGAGACCGGGCTGATCGTCGAGGTGGACGCCTGGATGTTCGAGCGGGTCGCCGCCGAGTGCGCCCGGCTGCTGGACACGGACGGCTTGCTCCGCCGGCTGACCACGAACGTGTCGGCTCGTTCGCTCGAGGACCCGACGTTCGTCGGCCGGATGCGCAAGGCGCTGACCTGGTTCGGCGTACCCGGGTCGATGATCCGGGTGGAGCTCACCGAGCGCAGCCTGCTGACGACGAGCCCGGTCGTCGAGGAGTCCCTGGCCCGGATCCAGAGCCTGGGTGTCGAGGTGGGCCTCGACGACTTCGGCACCGGCTACTCGGCGCTGGCCTACCTCCAGCGCTTCTCGCTGCACTTCCTGAAGATCGACCGGTCGTTCGTCAGCCGGCTCGGCAACCGTCGCGACGACGCCGTGGTCGGCGCCGTGATCGACCTGGCCCATGCGCACGACCTGGTGGTCATCGGTGAGGGCGTCGAGACACACGAGCAGCTCGACGCGCTGCGCCGGATGGGCTGCGACCGAGCGCAGGGCTACCTGATGGGCCGCCCGATGCCCGCCGACGAGCTCGACGCCCTGCTGGCTACCGACCCGCGCTGGTAGCCGTCAGCGGATCGGACGGGCCGCGCGGCGGCGCAGGTCGATGACCTGCGCGGCGGCCGGGTGCTGGTCGCCGACGACGTCGTAGCTCATCCGGTCCGCGGGCACGCCGATCGCGGTCAGCCGGTTCACCGTGGCCCGGGTCATGTCCGGGGAGCCGCAGACGACGACGTCGTGGTGGGTCCACGAGCCGGCGCGGGCGACCGCGTCGGGCAGCAGCCCGCGCTCCCCGTTGAACGACGGGTCGTCGGACACGACGGGCACCACGGTGAGCCAGCTGTTCACCGCGGCGAGGCGGTGCAGGGCCCCCATGTCGTAGAGGTCGCTGGTCCGGCGGGCGCCGAAGAACAGCGTCACGTTGCGGGCGGTGTTCCAGCGGGCCATGCCGTCGATCAGCGCCTTCACCGGCGCCAGCCCGGTGCCGCCGGCGATGCACAGCACGTCCCGGCCGGACTGCTGGTCGATCCGCATGTCGCCCATCGGCGCCCCGAGACGCAGGAAGTCGCCCACCTGGGCCCGCCAGACCAGCGGGCCGCTGACCCAGCCGGCCGAGAGCGACCGGACGTGGAACTCGAGCAGCCCGTCCGGCGACGGCGCGGTCGCCATCGAGTAGGTCCGCCAGGAGCGCGGCCGGTAGGGCGTCTCGATGCTGGCGTACTGGCCCGGCTCGTAGTCGTAGGGCCGGTCGGTGCGCACGACCAGCACCGCCAGGTCGTCGCTGCGGCGCTCGTGGGCGACGATCTCGCCCCTCCACCACGCGGGCTCGCGGGTGGCGGCCTCGCTGGCGCCTTGGATCATGAGGCCGGCCATCACGCCGTACGCCTTCAGCCAGGCCGCCTCGAGCTCGGGCACCCAGACGTTCTCGTGATGGTGCTTGAGCGCGGTGATCAGGGCTCGGCCCACGCCGTCGTAGTGCTCGGCCCGCACGCCGTACTTGCGGTGGTCCCGGCCGAGCGCCGTGAGCTGCTCGGTCAGCCGCTCCGGGGCGGCCAGGTTGCCGACCGCGCCGGTGAGGGCGCGGAACAGACGGTCCCGCTGGGTGTCCATCGCGGCCGGAAACAGCGACCGCAGGTGGGGCGCCTCGACGAACAACGAGGCGTAGAAGTAGCCGACCACCCGGTCGGACTGGTCGCCGAGCAGCCGCAGGCTCTCGTCGATCAGCCCGATCTCATCGTCGTCCAGAAGCTGCGGCACGGCGTGCGGATCCTCGTCGTGCTGCATGACCGTGAGCGTAGCGAGATGGCCCGTTGTGTCCCATTCCCGGGCGTGTCACACGACCGGGCCTGCGCCTGGGCGCCCCGGACGCCGAAGATCGACCTATGAGAACCCGCACGGTGACCACCGCCGCCCTCGTCCTGACGCTCGTCGCGAGCGTGGCCGGCACGGCCGCAGGTGGCACCAGGCACCTTCCGGGCACGGCCTGCCCGGTGTTCCCGGCGGACAACTACTGGCACGCGGACGTCCGCGGGCTGCCCGTGCACCCGCGCAGTGCCGCGTGGCTCTCGCACATGTCGCCGACCCGACTGCTGCATCCCGACTTCGGCCCGTCGTACGGCGAGCAGCCGGTCCCCTACGGCATCCCGTTGACCGTCGTCGACGGCACCCACCCCAAGGTCCAGGTGGCCTTCGAGTACGCCGACGAGAGCGACCGGGTGGGCTACCCGCTCGGCACCGATACCCGGATCGAGGGCGGCCGCAGCGCCGACGGCGACCGGCACGCGATCGTGGTCGACAAGAGCACCTGCCGGCTCTACGAGACGTTCTCGACCTACCAGACCGGCAGTGGCTGGACCGCGGGGTCGGGTGCGGTGTGGTCGCTCACGAGTAACAAGCTGCGGCCGCAGGGCTGGACCTCGGCCGACGCGGCCGGACTGCCGATCCTGCCCGGTCTCCTCCGGTACGCCGAGGTGAAGGCCGGCCGGGTGGACCACGCCATCCGGTTCACCACCGACGTGACCGACCGGCGGCACGTCTGGCCGGCCCGGCACGACGCCGGATCGGTCAGCGACCCGTCGTACCCGCCGATGGGAGCCCGGTTCCGGCTCAAGGCCGGCTTCCCGATCTCGTCCTACCGGGCCGACACCCAGGTGGTGCTCAAGGCGATGCGCCGCTATGGCTTGGTGCTCGCCGACAACGGCTCGCCCTGGTACTTCCAGGGCACCGCCGACGACCGCTGGCCCAGCGGGCTGCTCGACCAGCTCAAGACGATCCCTGCGTCGGCGTTCGTAGCCGTCGACACGGCACCGTTGCGGGTGCGGGCCGGCAGCGCCAAGGTGCGCGTGCCGTAGGGCTCACCCGTGGCCGCCCTGGTCAAGATCGTTCGCGACGTTTGAGCACAACACGCGGGGCTACTCGGCGGCGTGTTGCGACGGAACGTCGCGAACGATCTTGGTCGTACGCCGGTCAGCTGACGGCTGCAGCGGCCCGGCGGACGGCGTCGATGCTGGCCGCGATGTCGTCGGCGTCGGTGGACCAGTTGCTCACCGAGACCCGCAGCACGTCGCGGCCGGCCCAGTGCGACCCGGACATCCACGCGGTGCCGTCGGCGAGCAGGGCCTCGGTCACCGCGCGGGTGCGTGCGTCGTCACCGAAGGCCACCGACACCTGGGTGTAGACGACGTCGTTGAGGATCTCGGCCCCGGGGACGCTGGCGATGCCCTCGGCGATGGCCGACGCGTTGGCGGCCAGCCCGTCAACCAGCGCCGCGACGCCGGACCGGCCCAGCGACCGCAGCGCCGCCCAGACCGGCACGCCGCGGGCCCGCCGGGACATCTCCGGCACCTTGTCCAGCGGGTCGCCGTGGTCGGCGGCGTTGATCAGGTAGCTGGCATGGATCCCGAACGTCGCCCGGTGCACCACCGGGTCGCGCACGATCGCGATCCCGCAGTCGAACGGTGTGTTCAGCGTCTTGTGCGCGTCGGTGCCCCACGAGTCGGCCTGGTCCATCCCGGCGACCAGGTGCCGCAGCCGGGGTGCGGCCGCCGCCCACAGCCCGAAGGCGCCGTCGACGTGCACCCAGGCACCCGCCCCATGCGCGACCTCGATGCACTCGGCGAACGGGTCGAACGCGCCGGAGTGCAGGTTGCCGGCCTGGAGCGCGACGATCAGCGGGCCGTCGACCTCGGCAACCGCCGCGGCGAGTGCCTCGGGGCGGATCCGGCCCT
>JAVEDA010000363.1 GCA_030841195.1 Actinomycetota bacterium
TCCTGCTGCTGCGCGGCGGCCGGGTGGTCGCCGCCGGCCCGATCGCCACGACCCTCACCGCCGGCACCCTGGCCGAGACGTTCGGCATCGCGCTGGAGCTTGCCCGGTCCGGCCCCCGCTGGTCCGCCCGCGCCACCTGACCCGGAACTGGGGGTGGGGTGTGCGCGTTGTGCCGGGTGACGGGGTGACCCTCTCCCTAGGATGGCGGCGTGGACGGCTTCGGGGACTACGACTGGGTCGCCTGGTTCGGGCTTGCGGTCGTCTTCGGCATCGTCGAGGTCACCACCCTCGACCTGGTGTTCGCAATGCTGGCCACCGGCGCCCTGGCGGCGGCGGTCACCGGAATCATCACCGACAACGCGGGGCTGCAGATCCTGGCCTTTCTGGTCGTGTCGGTGGCCATGCTTGCGGTTGCCCGGCCGCTGGCCCTCAAGCACCTGCACACCCCCGCCGCGATCCGCACCGGCACCGCAGCCCTGATCGGGGAGCGGGGCGTCGTGCTCGAGGCGGTCGGCGCCGACAGCGGCCGGGTGAAGCTCAAGGGCGAGGTCTGGTCGGCCCGTTCGTACGACCCCCACCACACGATCGAGGCAGGGCGCAACGTCGAGGTCATGCAGATCGACGGGGCCACCGCGGTCGTCTACGAATCGGAGATCTGATGGACTCGCTCGTCGCCCTCGGCGTCGTGGCTGCAGCTGCGCTGCTCGTGCTCGTCGCGTTGGCCAAGACCGTGCGGATCGTCCCGCAGGCCCGGGCCGGGGTCGTCGAACGGCTCGGCCGCTACTCCCGCACCTTGTCGCCGGGCCTGACCATCCTGGTCCCGTTCATCGACCGCCTCCGGCCGCTGATGGACCTGCGCGAGCAGGTGGTGTCCTTCCCGCCGCAGCCCGTCATCACCGCCGACAACCTGGTGGTGGGCATCGACACGGTCATCTACTTCCAGGTGACCGACGCGAAGGCCGCGACCTACGAGATCGCCAACTACATCCAGGGTGTCGAGCAGCTCACCGTCACCACCCTGCGCAACGTCGTCGGCAACCTGAACCTCGAGGAGACCCTGACCTCCCGCGACCACATCAACGCGGCCCTGCGCGGAGTCCTGGACGAGGCGACCGGCAAGTGGGGGATCCGGGTCAACCGGGTGGAGATCAAGGCCATCGACCCGCCGACCTCGATCCAGGACTCGATGGAGAAGCAGATGCGGGCCGACCGCGAGAAGCGGGCGACCATCCTCACCGCCGAGGGCTTCAAGCAGTCGGCGATCCTCACCGCCGAGGGCGAGCGGCAGGCCGCGATCCTCAAGGCCGAGGGCGACGCGCAGGCCGCGGTGCTGCGTGCCGACGGCGAGGCGCAGGCGATCCAGAAGGTCTTCGACGCCATCCACGCCGGTGACCCGGACCAGAAGCTGCTGGCCTACCAGTACCTGCAGATGCTCCCCAAGATCGCCCAGGGCGACTCCAACAAGCTCTGGATCGTCCCGAGCGAGCTCGGCGAGGCGCTCAAGGGCATCGGCGGGATGCTCGGGACCATCGAGCAGCGCCCGCAGGTGCCGCCGGCCTGAGCCGATCAGGGCCGTACGCCGGTCAGCCGGCCTCGCGCGCGGCGTACTGCCCGGCCAGCTTGAGCACGAGGGCGACGTACCAGTCCGCGTGGTTGTAGTGCCACACCGCGCGTGCGGTCGACGCCTCGTCCCGGCCGGCCCCGTTGGCGCACAGGTAGTGCGCGGCGCTGAAGATGGCGTCCGCCGGGTCGTGGATGTCCACGTCGCCGTCGTGGTCGCCGTCGACACCGTACGAGGCGAAGGTGGCGGGCATGAACTGCATCGGCCCCTGCGCCCCGGCGTACGACGACGAGGTGTTGGCCCCGTGCCCCGTCTCGACCTGCCCGATCGCGGCCAGCAGCGACCAGGACATGCCCCGGCAGGTCCGCGCCGCGGCCATGTACAGCCGCTGGTAGTCCGCGGGCACTGACTCGCTGGCGTGTGCGGTCGCGACCCGGGCCTGCCCCGAGGCGGCCACCGCCGCGTTGAGGGCGGACACCCGAGCCGCGGCGGCTTCGGCCGCCGCCAGCCCGCGGGCCCGGTCGCTGAGCCGGGCCAGCTCGGCGCTCGCCTCGGCCAAGGCCGCCGAGAGCTCGTCGAACCGACGCTCCACGTCGGAGGCCGTCGTGGTGCTCTCCTCCGCAGCACGCATCAGCGCGTCGGCCCGCGCCTGCAGTCCCGCGGACGCGTCCAGGCTGGTCGCCGCACCCGCTTCACCGGTCTGCACCAGCCGCTGCACGTAGCCGAGCCGGCGCAGCGCGTCGGTCGGACCCGAGGCGCTGAGGACACTCGCGATCAACGCGGACGATCCCCCCGACATGTACAGGGCGCGGACCCGGTTGTTGGCCGTGCGCCGGTCCGAGAGGGCCAGCTGGGTCGCCTGGTCGGCCGCCTGCTCGGCCGTGATGGTCTGGCTGACACCGCTGGCGAGCCCGGCCAGGGCCCGGTCGTAGGCACGCAGCGCCCGCTCGACGACCGGCTGCAGCGCCTCGACCCGGTCCGCGGCAGCCTGCGCCTCCGCCTGGGCGTCGGCGGCCGATTCGGCCCGTGCCGAGGCGACCGGCAGTCCGGCGAGCAGCACGACACCGGCCACCAGCACGGCCAGGCGGCGCGGGCGGGTCACTTGTCCTACGTCGGCGCCCGGGGCCCACGGCTTGACCAAGCCCGGCCATGCGTAGGGTCGCCGGGTGACCGCCGCCCGTCCGTTGCCCACGCGGCCGTGACCGGCTGGGAGGCGCTCGCGGTGGCGCTGGCGGGCCTGGCGGCGGGCACGATCAACACCGTGGTCGGCTCCGGCACACTGATCACCTTCCCGGTGCTGCTCGCGGTGGGCTACCCCCCGGTGCTGGCCAACGTCAGCAACACCGT
>JAVEDA010000378.1 GCA_030841195.1 Actinomycetota bacterium
ACCTTCGCGGCCGCCTCGTAGCCGAGGTAGCGGTTGAGCGGCGTGACCACCGACGGCGACGACTCGGCCAGCTCGCGGCACCGCTCGACGTCCGCGGTGATGCCGTCGATGCACCGGTCGGCGAGCAAGCGCGAGGCGTTGGCCAGCAGCCGCACCGACTCAAGCACGTTGCGGGCCATCACCGGCATCATCACGTTGAGCTCGAAGCTGCCCGACGCGCCCGCGAACGCCACCGCCGCGTCGTTCCCGATCACCTGCGCGCAGACCATCAGGGTCGCCTCGGGCACGACCGGGTTCACCTTGCCCGGCATGATCGACGACCCGGGCTGCAGGTCCGGCAGGTGGATCTCGGCCAGTCCGGTGCGCGGGCCGGAGCCCATCCAACGGATGTCGTTGCAGATCTTCGTCAGCGACACCGCGACCGTCCGCAGCTGGCCGGACAGCTCGACCAGCCCGTCCCGCGCGCCCTGCGCCTCGAAGTGGTCGCGGGCCTCGGTGAGCGGCAGACCCATGTCGTCGGCCAGCCGGCGTACGACGGTCGCGGCGAACCCGGGTGGCATGTTGATGCCGGTGCCGACAGCGGTGCCGCCCAGCGGAACCTCAGCCACCCGCGGCAGGGTCGCCTCCAGCCGCTCGACCCCGCGGGCGATCTGCGCGGCGTACCCGCCGAACTCCTGTCCCAGTGTCACCGGCGTCGCGTCCATCAGGTGGGTGCGGCCGCTCTTGACCACGTCGGCGAACTCGGCGGACTTTCCGGCCAGCGACTTCTCCAGGTGCCGCAGTGCCGGCAGCAGGTCACGGACCACGCCGCGGGTCGCTGCGATGTGGATGGCAGTGGGGAAGACGTCGTTGGAGGACTGCGAGGCGTTGACGTGGTCGTTGGGGTGCACGTCACGGCCGAGCGACCTGGTCGCCAGCGTCGCGATCACCTCGTTGGCGTTCATGTTGCTCGAGGTGCCCGAGCCGGTCTGGAAGACGTCGATCGGGAAGTGCGCGTCGTGGTCGCCGCGCGCGACCTCGGCCGCGGCGTCGTGGATCGCGGTGGCCAGGTCCGCGTCGAGCACGCCGAGCTCGGCGTTGACCGACGCCGCTGCTCCCTTGACCGACGCGAGCGCGCCGATCAGTGCCCGGTCGATCGGCAGGCCGGAGATGGGGAAGTTCTCGACCGCCCGCTGGGTCTGGGCGCGCCACAGCGCGTCGCGGGGCACGGGCACGTCGCCCATCGAGTCGTGCTCGATGCGAAAGTCCGAGTCGTGCTCGATCCGGAAGTCGCCCTCGGGCCGGGAGTCGTCGCTCATGGTGGTCATCCTGGCCCATGACGACGGAGCGGCCGCGACGGTGGATCCCGTCGCGGCCGCTGTCGCACGCAGCGGACCCGCCGCCTCCCCCAGGCAAGCGTTCCCGTTCCCCCTGCGTACCCCCGTGGTCCCCCCGGTCCCCGTGCTTCCCCCGTGGATCCCCGCAGCCCCGCCGGCGAAACTCGCCCCTCGGATCTCCCAGGTCCTCGGACTCTCACCCGGTGACCTGCGACCTACCCTGGGCCACCCAGTGGCCGGGCCACATGGGGCGTACCACCTCAGATCCTCTCCTGAGCTACCTCAGACCAGCCGTTGACGCGGGTCGGTCCGCACCGCGACTGTGGGGCGCATGCCGCGACGCCAGGGGTTCGTGGGCCGGGAGGGGGAGCTCGCAGCCGTCCTCGGCCTGATCGCCGACGCTGCCGACGACCAGCCCGGCGTCGCACTGATCCAGGGCGAAGCGGGTGGCGGCAAGACCAGGCTGCTCGACGAGGTGGTCAGCCGCCTGCCGCCGCGCACGGTGGTCTGCCGAGGGGCCGGCGTCGGGTTCCTCGGTGGCCGGATCCCGTACGCCCCGCTGGTCGCGGCGCTGCGCTCCCTGCTGGCCCGGCTGCCCCGGGCCGACGTGCCCAAGGTGCTGGGGGCAGACCCCAAGGACATCAGCCTGCTGCTGCCCGAGCTCGGGGTCCGCCGTGAGGGGCCGTCCGACCAGGCCCGCCTGATCGCCGCCGTCTCGTCCCTGCTGGACCGCGCCGCGGCGATCCGGCCCACCGTGCTGGTGCTCGACGACCTGCACTGCGCCGACGTCGCGACCCTGGAGGTGCTGGCCTACCTCAGCGCGGCGTTGGACCGCCAGCACCTCGCGCTGGTCGTGGCCTTCCGGCCGGACGAGGTCGACGAGGTGCTCGGCGAATGGCTGCAGGACGTCCGCCGGGCGTCGCATGTGGTCGAGGTCGGCCTGGCCCCGATGTCTCTCGCCGAGACCCGCGCGCAGCTCACCGACCTGCTCGGGGGAGACCCGCAAGCCCTGCTCGGCGAGTCGCTGACCGCTCGCATCCACGCGCGCTCGGGGGGCAACCCCTACGCAGCCGAGGCGCTGATGCGGGCGGCCTTGGCCGGCGACGAGGGCACCCTGCCCGCGAGCCTGCGGGAGGTGCTCGTGCGCAGGACCCGCGCATGTACGCCGGGCACGGCCGAGGTGCTGCGCATGGTCGCGGCGGCAGGCGAGCGGGTCGCGCCGCGACTGCTCGAGGAGATCGTCGCGCGCAGCCGGGCAGAGGTGAAGCTCGACGACAGCATCGACGAGGCGGTGCGCGCCCAGCTGCTCGTGGTGGAGGCCGACGGCAGCCTCTCGCTGCGGCACGCCCTGCTGGCCGAAGCGCTGTACGCCGACCTGCTCCCCGGGGAGCGGCGGACCCTGCACGCCCTGCTGGTCAGAGCCCTCGAGGACGTCGCGGACGCGAAGCCGGGTGTGATCGCCGAGCACGCCGACCGTGCCGGCGACTCGCCGCGAGCGTTGCAGTGGTCGCTGCGCGCGGCCCAGGCAGCCGAGGACGTCTACGCCTGGGACGAGGCGCACCGGCAGTACGTGCGGGTGCGGCGCCTGTGGCCGTCGGTGCCGGATGCCGAGACCCTGGTCGGGGCCGACGCCGTCGACGTGTTCTCGCGGGCCGCAGCGATCGCCGCCATCTGCGACCACGACGTCGACGCGGTCGAGATCATCGAGGGTGTTCGGTCCTGGCTGCAGGCCGACCCCGACGTCGACCCGGTGCGGATGGGCGTGCTGGAGGCGAAGTACGCCCGGTTCCTGCTCGACAGCGGTCGCACCGACGCTGCCCTGGTCAGCGCCCGACGCGCGGTCGCCCTGGTGCCGGCCGATCCGCCGACGCCCGAGCGCGGGGTCGTCGTCTCCGGGCTGGTGCACGTCATGGACTGGATGGGCGGTGGCAGCGGCTGGGAGCCGCTGGCGGACGAGGCCGTGGAGGTGGCTCGGGCCATCGGCGACAAGGCTGCGCTCGCCCGCGCCCTGATCATCCGGACGACGGTGCGGCCTGGCTCCCCGGAGGTGGTCCAGGACGCCCGCGAGGCGGTGGATCTCGCCATCGCCGGTGACGGCGACTCGGAGCTGGTCGCCCAGACCTACAGCAACCTGGTCGACTGCCTGTCCTGTGCGGACCTCGCCCGGGAGGGCATCGACGTGGCGGAGGTCGGCATGGCGGCGGCCAGCAGCCGCGGCCTCGGCATCCGCTACGGGGCCTGGCTGGCCACCCAGGCCGCCGAGATCGCCACCGTGCACGGGTGGTGGGACGAGGCCGAGGGCTTCGTCGACGCCGCACTCGTGCACACCCGGCACGTCCAGGGCATCAACCGCGACTACGCGCTGGTGATGCGGGCCAGGCTGGCGTCGCTGCGCGGTGACTGGGACCGGATGGACGCCGACATCGCCGAGATCAACCGGCTGCCGGTGGTCCTCGACCTGCTGCGGTGCGAGGCACTCGCCGAGGCTCAGCTGTGGCGGGGCGCACCGGACGCCGCCCTGGCCACGGTGGTCGAGCACGCCGGCTCGGCCACGCCGCGGCTGCTCGCCCTGTCAGCGCCGTTGGCCTGGCTCGGTTGCCGGGCCCTGGCCGACGTCGGAGACGGCCGCCGCCGAACCGGGTCCGGGCCGCCCGGCGGGGCGGGCTGGGACGAGACCGCTGCGGTCGTCGACGAGCTGGTCGAGAGCGCCTGCGGGCCGGACGCCGTGGTCGGGGTGCGGCCGGCCGAGCTGCGGGTGCTGTGCGCCGCGGAGCGCTCGCGGCACGAGGAGGGGCCCGGTGTCGCTCCCTGGCGGGCGGCCGTCGAGGCACTGGTCGACGCCGACCGGCCCTACCCGCTCGCCTACGCCCGCTGGCGGCTGGCGACCGCGCAGGTGGCCGACCGAGCGCTCACGGCCGCTGCCGAGAGCCTGCGACTGGCCTTCGCCGATGCCGGACGGCTCGGCGCCGGACCCCTCCTCGCCGGGATCGAGT
>JAVEDA010000383.1 GCA_030841195.1 Actinomycetota bacterium
GTGGAAGGCGCTGAACAAGGAGGCCATGCAGAACGTGTGGGCCATCCCGACCCTGTTCGGCCGCTCGCAGAGCATGGCTGGCTCCAAGGTCCACTCGGCGACCGGTGACAACGGCGACCTGTACTTCTGGGCGCCGTTCACCTCGTGGCCGTACCCGGACATGTACGTCACGCAGTAGGCGCGACGTAGGTCCGAGATAGTCCGAACGACCCCGGGGGGCGGCATCAGCCGCCCCCCGGGGTCGCGGAGCACCGCTGTCAGATCTATCCTCACAACCGCTGGTCGACGCGGATCCTGCTGGAGGTAACGACCATGGCTTCCTACATCGTTCGTCGACTCGTGGCCATGGTGCTCATGCTGATCGCGCTGAGCATGATCGTGTTCCTCCTCTTCAACGCCCTGCCGGCCGACCCGGCGCGGCTGACCTGCGGCAAGGCGTGCACCCCCCAGGTCATCGAGGCCAACCGCACCCGGCTCGGCCTCGACAAGCCCCTCTACGAGCAGTACGGCGACTTCGTCAAGGGCATCTTCGTCGGCCGCACCTACGGGTCCGGCACCGTGACCTTCGAGTGCCACAAGCCCTGCCTCGGCTACTCGTTCCGCCGCGGCGAGCAGGTCACCGACCTCATCACCAAGGCACTGCCGGTGACGGCACAGCTCGCCATCGGCGCGTTCATCCTGTGGATCGTGTTCGGTGTGAGCGTGGGCATCATTGCCGCCTTGAAACGCGGCAAGTGGCAGGACCGCTCCATCATGGCCGTCGCCCTGTTCGGCTACTCGTTCCCGTCGTTCTTCATCGGCCTTCTGCTGCTCTTCTTCGTCCAGATCAAGTGGGGTCTGGTCGGATACGAGGGATACGTCTCGTTCTTCGACAGTCCATCGTTATGGTTCCAGGGGCTCATCCTGCCCTGGATCGCCCTGGCCCTCCTCTACGCAGCCTTCTACGCCCGCCTCACCCGCAACCAGATGCTGGAGACGTTGGGCGACGACTACATCCGCACGGCCCGGGCCAAGGGCCTGAAGGAGCGCACCGTCATCGGGCGGCACGCGCTCCGGGCCGGCCTCACCCCCATCGTCACGGCTGCCGGTCTCGACCTGGCCGGCCTCCTGGGCGGTGCGGTGATCACCGAGGCCGTGTTCAACCTCCCCGGCATCGGTCGCCTGTCGATCGACTCCGTGACGGACTCCGACCTCCCGGTCATCACGGCCACCGTGCTGATCGCCGCCACGTTCGTCATCGTCGCCAACCTGGTCGTCGATGTCTTGTACGCCGTCATCGACCCCCGGGTGAGGCTCACGTGACCCAGGCATTTCTCGACGTCCGCGACCTGAGGGTCCAGTTCCCGACCGAAGACGGTCTGGTGAACGCCGTCGACGGCGTCGACTTCTCGGTCGAGAAGGGCAAGACCCTTGCGATCGTGGGCGAGTCGGGCTCGGGAAAGTCGGTCACCAGCCAGGCGATCATGGGGCTGATCAACCGCAAGAGCGCGAAGATGACGGGGGAGGTCTACCTCGAGGGCGAGGAGCTCGTAGGGGCCCGCCCCGAGCAGGTCCGGTCGCTGCGCGGCAAGCGGATGGCGATGATCTTCCAGGACCCGCTGTCCTCGCTGCACCCGTTCTACACGATCGGCAAGCAGCTGGCCGAGGCCGTGCTGGTGCACCAGAAGGTGTCCAAGTCCGAGGCCTACGGCCAGGCCAGGGACATGCTCGCCCGGGTCGGCATCCCGAACCCGGAGCGCCGGATCAAGGACTACCCGCACAACCTGTCGGGCGGCATGCGCCAGCGCGTGATGATCGCGATGGCGCTGCTGAACAGCCCCGAGCTGCTGATCGCGGACGAGCCGACCACCGCCCTCGACGTCACGGTGCAGGCGCAGATCCTGGACCTGCTGCGCAGCCTGCAGGCGGAGTTCGGCACCGCGATCGTGCTGATCACCCACGACCTGGGCGTGGTCGCCGACATGGCCGACGACGTGGTCGTGATGTACGGCGGTCGGGTGGTGGAGCGCGGTTCGGTGCAGGACATCTACTACCGGCCGGAGATGCCCTACACGTGGGGTCTGCTCGGCTCGGTGCCCCGGATGGACGTGGACCGGGGCGAGCGGCTGCAGCCGATCCCCGGCCAGCCGCCGTCGTTGATCAGGTTGCCGAAGGGCTGCGTGTTCCGCCCCCGCTGCCCGTACCACGAGCTCGTCCCGGGCAACCGGTGCGACACCGACCGCCCGGACCTGGAGCCGATCACCCCGGAGCACGCGGTCCGCTGCCACCTCGAGCCCGCCCAGCGGCGGGAGATCGCGGCTGAGCGGTTGACTGCCCGTGGCGGCAACGTCGCGGGCGGCGGGGCGGACCCGGACAACCCGACCAGCACCAGAAGGACCGAGGACAGCACCCTACGGACCGACCCGGCGAGCACGGCGAGCCCGGCAACGACCACGCAGGAGGACCCGAAGTGACGGTGGTCGACGAGAAGGGCTCTTACCAGGGCGCCCGCCGGGAGGACGCGCTGCTGCGCGTCACCGAGGTGCAGAAGTACTTCCCCATCACCGGGGGCGGGGTGCTCAAGCGCAAGGTCGGTGACGTCAAGGCGGTCGAGAACATCAGCTTCGACATCGTGCCCGGCGAGACGCTGGGCATCGTGGGGGAGTCCGGCTGCGGCAAGTCGACCGCCGGCCGCACCGTGATGAAGCTGCTGGACCCCACCGCCGGAAAGATCGAGTTCGAGGGTCGTGACATCACCAACCTGAGCCGCAAGGAGATGGTGCCGCTGCGTCGCGAGATGCAGATGATCTTCCAGGACCCCTACTCCTCCCTCAACCCGCGGCACACGGTTGGCGCGATCATCTCGGCGCCGTTCAAGGTGCAGGGCGTCAAGCCGGCCCGGGGTGTGCAGGCCGAGGTGCAGGACCTGATGGCCCGGGTCGGTCTGAACCCCGAGCACTTCAACCGCTACCCCAACGAGTTCTCCGGTGGCCAGCGGCAGCGGATCGGGATCGCCCGCGCCATCGCGCTGCGGCCGAAGCTGATCGTCTGCGACGAGCCGGTGTCCGCGCTGGACGTGTCGATCCAGGCCCAGGTGGTCAACCTGCTGGAGGACCTGCAGGACGAGTTCCGGCTGGCGTACGTCTTCATCGCCCACGACCTGTCGGTGGTGCGTCACATCTCGGACCGGATCGCGGTGATGTACCTCGGCCGGATCATGGAGATCGCCGACGCCGAGCGCATCTACGACGGCCCGCTGCACCCCTACACCCACGCGCTGACCTCGGCGGTGCCGCTGCCCGACCCCAACGCCGAGCGCGGCCGGGAGCGCATCCTGCTCAGGGGCGACCTGCCCTCCCCGATCAACCCGCCGTCAGGCTGCGTGTTCCGGACCCGGTGCCCCAAGGCCCAGGACCTCTGTGCCGAGGAGATCCCGCTGCTTCGCGAGCTCGCCCCCGGCCACTACGGCGCCTGCCACTTCCCGGAGGAGAAGCACCTCATCTAGCGTCAGCGAGCCAGCGCCCGGTCGAGCCACTCGACCTGCAGGCGCAGCTTGTTCTCGGCGACCA
>JAVEDA010000393.1 GCA_030841195.1 Actinomycetota bacterium
GTCGCTGTCGCGCTCGCCGTAGGCGTCGGCTATCTGCAGGTGCGCATGTTCCGGGGGCCGCTGGCCGGCATCCACCGGCGGGCCGAGCACCTGGGCTCGGGGCAGAAGCGGGAGCCGCTGCGGCCGTCGGGGATCTCGGAGTTCGACCGGGTGGCCGAGCTGCTCGAGCGCAGCGCCGGCCGGGTCGACCGGCTGATCGCCGCGGAGCGGCAGTTCGCCAGCGATGCGTCGCACCAGCTGCGCACCCCGCTCACGGCGCTGTCGATGCGGCTCGAGGAGATCCTGCAGGCCGAGGACCAGCAGACCGTGCGCGACGAGGCGGCCAGCGCGCTGGCCCAGGTGGAGCGGCTCGCCACCGTGGTCGAGCACCTGCTGGACAGCGTGCGCGACAACAACCTGCGCGCCGGCCCGGTGCCGCTGGACGAGGTGGTGCTGCAGCAGGTGGTGGAGTGGGAGCCCGCGTTCGCCGCCCGGCACCGCATCGTCAAGGCGACGGGCACCCGTGGGCTGGTCGCCCTGGCCACCCCCAACGGGCTGTCCCAGGTGCTCGCCACCCTGCTGGAGAACAGCCTGATCCACGGCGACGGCGTCGTGACGGTCTCCACCCGGTCGACCGGCATCTCCCTGGTGATCGAGGTCACCGACGAGGGCCCGGGTGTGCCCGCCGAGCTGGGCGCGCGGATCTTCGAGCGGTCGGTCAGCGGCCGGAAGGGCACCGGGCTCGGCCTCGCGGTGGCCCGCGAGCTGGCCGAGGCCGACGGCGGCCGGCTCGAGCTGGTGCAGCAGAAGCCGGCGATGTTCGCGCTGTTCCTCAGCGCAGCGGGTGCGGGTCCTCGCTGACCGCGGCCTCGGGCAGCAGCTCGGGGAACACCCAGCGCCGGTAGGACCAGAACCGGAACGCCGTCCCGAGGGCCAGCCCGACGACGTTGGCCGCGATGTTGTCGGCCAGCCGGCCGGTGAAGTCCAGCAGGTAGTGCGAGATGGCCAGGCAGGCCAGCGCGATCAGCAGGCCGACCCCGTTGAGCAGGAAGAACAGGGCGTACTCCCGGCGTACGCCGGACCGGCTGCGCCGCCGGAACGTCCAGTGCCGGTTCCCCAGGTAGGCGACCGTGGTGGCCACCAGGGTGGAGATCGTCTTCGAGGTGAGCGGCTTGTCGGTGGCGTGCAGGAGCAGGTTGAACAGCCCGACGTCCACGACGAAGGCGAACCCGCCGACCACGCCGAACTTCATCAGCTCGCGCACCAGGTGGCCCAGGCGGTAGTACGCGGCGAGCAGCGCCCTCACTGGCGGGTCGGCAACGCAGTCGTCACGCCCAGGAGCCTAACCGGAGCACGATCAAGCCTGATCGTGGCACCATGACCGTCGTACGACGTGACAGGCGGGCGCAGTGGCGCAGCCTTGGTGACACACCGGCAGGAGACCCAGCGTGAGCGGCACCCACCTCAGCGACGAGCTCGAGTCGCTGCGCAAGACCGTCGAGGAGTTCGCCCACGAGGTGGTCGCGCCGACCATCGGTGACCTCTACGAGCGCAACGAGTTCCCCTACGACATCGTCCGCCAGATGGGCGAGATGGGGCTCTTCGGCCTGCCGTTCCCGGAGGAGTACGGCGGTATGGGCGGCGACTACTTCGCGCTCTGCGTCGCGCTCGAGGAGCTGGCTCGGGTGGACTCGTCGGTGGCCATCACGCTGGAGGCCGCGGTCTCGCTCGGCGCCATGCCGATCTTCCGGTTCGGCACCGAGGAGCAGAAGCGGGAGTGGCTGCCCCGGCTCTGCGCCGGCACTCTGATCGGTGCGTTCGGGCTGACCGAGCCGGGTGCGGGGTCCGACGCAGGCGGCACCACGACCACGGCGCGGCTGTCCGAGGACGGCTCGGAGTGGGTGATCAACGGCACCAAGGCGTTCATCACGAACTCGGGGACGGACATCACCGGCCTGGTCACGGTGACGGCGGTGACGGGGACGACTTCTGACGGGAAGAAGGAGATCTCCTCGATCATCGTGCCGGCGGGCACGCCCGGGTTCACCGCGTCGAAGAAGTACTCCAAGGTCGGCTGGAACGCCTCGGACACCCGCGAGCTGTCCTTCGCGGACTGCACGGTGCCGGCCGCGAACCTGGTCGGTGAGCGCGGCCGCGGCTACGCCCAGTTCCTGTCGATCCTGGACGAGGGCCGGATCGCGATCGCCGCCCTCGGCGTCGGGCTGGCGCAGGGCTGCGTGGACGAGTCGGTCAAGTACGCCAAGGAGCGGATGGCGTTCGGTCGCCCGATCGGGGCCAACCAGGCGATCTCCTTCAAGATCGCGGACATGGAGATGCGGGCCCACACGGCCCGGCTGGCGTACTACGACGCGGCCGCCCGGATGCTGCGGGGTGAGCCGTTCAAGAAGCAGGCGGCGATCGCGAAGCTGTACTCCTCCGAGATCGCGGTCACCAACGCCCGCGAGGCCACCCAGGTGCACGGCGGCTACGGGTTCATGAACGAGTTCCCGGTGGCCCGGATGTGGCGGGACTCGAAGATCCTCGAGATCGGCGAGGGCACCTCCGAGGTGCAGCGGATGCTCATCGCCCGCGAGCTTGGCCTCTAATTGCCGAAGTGGACCGGCTGCGTGGCACCTGAAGTCCCGCCCAGCCGGTCCACTCCAGGCCGAGTGTCGGTCAGGCGGCCTCGAGCGGCCAGTTTTCCTCCCGGGAGTAGCGCATCAGCCGGGTCCGCACCGAAGGACTCGGTACCCAGCCGCGCGACATCAAGGCCTCGGCCGTGCGCAAGACGGCGACCCGCTCGCGGTGCCGGACGCTGTACGAGCTGACGTCGACCACGAGCCGACCACGACGTTGCAGGCCGCCTCGACGGACATCGTCTGCCTCACTGGCCAGCAGGTCGTGGTGCTGCATCCCGTTCACCTCGATGGTGACCAGCCAGTCGTCGAAGTCGTTGTCGAGGTACCAGACACCGTTCGGACGACAGACTTTCCGCTGACGTGTCGGTTCAGGCAACCCCGCGCGTCGCAGCGCGCGGGCGTAGTCGAGCTCGGGCAACGACTGCGCGCCGCCGGCGACATCGGCGATCGTCTCGCGGATCAGCAGCCTCTTGGGCAACGTGGGCCGGGCTTCGACCAGCCGGGACAAGTCGGCCGGTCTCAGCAGCCGCTGCTGGATGGCCGCCGCGATCACTGCACGGGTGCGGTTGTCGGCGTGTGCCGCCGACGCCATCTCGACTACGGCCCGGGGCAGGTTGTGGCGAGCGGGCGTCCGCGCCGGCGCGAGCTCGGATGACGCGTGCCGGGTCTGGTGCAGCCGGATGCTGACCATCGGGTGGTCGAGGTGACCGACCTCGCGGCCGTGCGGCACAGCTACGTGGACCGTCCATTCGAGATATCCCCGCAGCCCACCCGCCTCGGCGGCTGTCGCCAGCGCCAGAGCAGCCTCGGGGCCGGCGTGAAGCAGCCCTGCCCAGGCACGCTGCCGGCGCGTCAGCTCGCCGCTGTGCAGGACGACGACGCGCGGTCCGAGGTCGCGCCAGACCCCGCCACCGGTCCGGAACTTGACGGCCTCGTGGCCGAGGCCCAGGTCGGTCAGTTGCCGCCTGCTGACGACAAGGTCCTGTGCCGTCGCGAGCGGCCGCAGCTCGAGCGGCAGACGCCGGGACGAGTCCACCTCTTGCATCGGCTGAGCCTCGCGCACGGCGGCCGGGGCGACCTCGAGGTCATCCACAGCGGTGGAAGTGGACCGGCTGGGTGGCACCGGAAGTCCCGCGCAGCCGGTCCACTTCGGGTGACCTAGGGTGGCCGCCGTGGGGTTTCCGGTGGTGGGCGTCGTGGGCGGCGGGCAGCTCGCCCGGATGATGGCCCCGCCGGCGATCGCCCTCGGCATCACCCTCGAGGTGCTGGCCCGCGACGCCCACGACAGCGCCGCACTCGTCGTACCCGGCACCACGGTGGGGGCCGAGGACGACCTCGAGGCCCTGCGCGCCTTCGCCCGCCGCTGCGACGTCCTCACCTTCGACCACGAGCACGTGCCGACGGGGCACCTGCGCACCCTGGTGGCCGAGGGCGTTGTCGTGCGTCCCGGCCCGGACGCCCTCGAGCACGCCCAGGACAAGCTCGTCATGCGCCGCCGGCTCACCCAGCTCGGCGTCGCCTGCCCTCGCTGGCGGGCGGTCACCACGGCCGACGAGCTGGCGGCGTTCGGCGCGGAGGTCGGCTGGCCGCTGGTCCTCAAGACACCTCGGGGCGGGTACGACGGCAAGGGGGTCCGCCTGGTCGAGCAGCCGGGCGACGCCGACGACTGGCTGGCCTCTTCGACGGTCGACACTCCGTTGCTGGCAGAGGAGCGGGTCGCGTTCTCCCGCGAGCTGGCGGTGCTGGTGGCCCGCAGCCCGCACGGGCAGGCCGCGGTCTGGCCGGTCGTCGAGACCGTCCAGGTCGACGGCGTCTGCCGCGAGGTCGTCGCGCCGGCACCCATGCACCAGGACCACGCCCTGGCAGCTCAGCAGGCTGCGCTGCGGATCGCCGAGGGACTGGGCGTGACCGGGGTGATGGCGGTCGAGATGTTCGACACCGAGGCGGGCGTACTCGTCAACGAGCTGGCCATGCGACCGCACAACAGCGGCCACTGGACCATCGAGGGCTCGCGGACCAGCCAGTTCGAGCAGCACCTGCGCGCCGTGCTCGACCTGCCGCTCGGCGACACCCGGATGACAGCGCCGCACGTCGTGATGGCCAACGTCCTGGGCGGCGACTTCCCGGACATGTACGACGGCTACCTGCACTGCCTGGCGCACGACCCGGGCATCCGGATCCACATGTACGGGAAGCAGGTACGCCCAGGGCGAAAGGTGGGTCACGTCACGGCTCTCGGCAGCGATGCTGAGGACGTGCGAGAGCGTGCCCGGCACGCCGCCGCCTTCCTGCGAGGAGACATCCATGAGTAGCGACGACGCGCCGCTGGTCGGCATCGTGATGGGCAGCGACAGCGACTGGGAGGTGATGCAGGAGGCCGCCAAGGCGCTCGACGAGTTCGGCGTGCGCCACGAGGCCGACGTCGTGTCGGCCCACCGGATGCCGCGCGACATGCTCACCTATGGCGAGAACGCCGCTGGCCGAGGCTTGAAGGTCATCATCGCGGGAGCTGGCGGCGCCGCGCACCTGCCCGGCATGCTCGCGAGCGTGACCCCCTTGCCGGTTATCGGCGTACCCGTGCCGCTGGCCTACCTCGACGGTATGGACTCGTTGCTCTCCATCGTGCAGATGCCCGCCGGTGTCCCGGTCGCGACCGTGTCGGTGGCGGGAGCCCGCAATGCGGGGCTGCTCGCAGTGCGCATCCTCGGTGCCTCCGACCCGGCGCTGCAGGAGCGGATGCAGGCCTTCCAGGGCGAGCTGCGCGACAAAGCCGTGGCCAAGGGCGCCTCGCTGCGCCGGCGCACCAGCGGCACCAGCGTCGGCTTCGGCGCGTAGCGGCTGACGTGCCGACGTACGTCGTCCTGCTGCGCGGGATCAACCTCGGCAGCAAGCGGCGGGTCGCCATGGCCGACCTGCGCGAGCTGCTCGAGGGGCTCGGGTACGACGACGTGCGCACCCACCTGCAGAGCGGCAACGTCGTCCTCCGAGCGGCTGGCTCCGCGGCCGCCGTGAAGAAGAAGGTCGAGGCGGCGCTCGCGACACACTGCGGCTTCGACGTCGACGTCGTCGTGCGCACCAAGGCGCAGCTGGACAAGGTGATCGGGCAGAGCCCCTTCACCGGCAGGGCCACCGACAACGCGCGCTACCTCGTGGTGTTCCTCGAGAAGGCGCCACCGGCCGCGTGGCGGCGCAGCATCGACGCCGGCGACCACGAGCCTGACGAGGTGGCGGTGCACGGCAAGGAGATCTACCTCTGGCTGCCCAAGGGCGTGCACAACAGCAAGCTGGCCCGCGAGGCGACCGGCAAGGGCGTCGGCGCGGCGACGGCGCGCAACTGGAACGTCGTCACCAAGCTGGCCGAGCTCGCCGCCGAGTGACAGTCACAGCCCGAGGGCTGCCATCTCCTGCCAGTCCTCGTCGCCGTACGCCGTGTAGTGCCACATGCTGGCGCCGGTGACCCGGGCGTTGTTGCAGGCCTGCACGAACGCGCGGGTCTCGAGCCGTCCGGACGCGCCGGCGTTGCCGCCGATCACGTGCAGCGACACGGTCGGCCCGAGGACTGAGCGAAGGAACGCGATGTTGCCCATCGTGTAGTCGTAGGTCGCGGTGGCACCCTTGACCCGGTAGGTCGAGTAGCTCATCGGCAGCACGACGTCGTAGAAGCGGCCGAGGGTGGCGTACGGGAAGTCCGGCCAGAACTTCGGCGACAGCGACAGCCCGATCGGCGACGGGATGATCGCACCGAGCTTGTAGGTCGGGCCGACGGCGGTGCGCAGGCGGTTGCTGAGCCGGCGCAGGTTGTCGTTGCGCAGGGCGCCGGAGGGCGTTGTGCCGGACGGCTCGATGTCGAGTGCGAAGGCGTCGAAGCGCTGGCCACCCGGCGTACGGAAGTCGACCGCCGACATGGCCCGGCGGTACTCGCGGCCGACGTCGCGCAGCGGCGGCAGGTACCACGCGACTACTCGCATCCCGCGGGCGTGCGCCGCGTGCAGGAACCGCGCTACCTGCGTCGGACGGTAGACCTGGCTGCCGACGGGTGAGGTCGAGCTCGCGGTCTGCAGGAACAGCGTGTGCACACCGGCCCCGTGCATCCGCGCGACGTGCTCGCGCGGGTGGTCCCACACCGCGTCGCCGGAGAAGATCGAGACCCAGGACCCGGCGTCGGCGAACGGCCGGCCGACGCTGGTGACAGCGGTCGCTGAGCTCGCCGGCAGCAGTCCCAGCAGGACAGCCACTGCGGCCAGCACCGCCCCGATCCGTCGCAGATCCATCCGAACCCCCGTCTAGTGCCGCCATTCGATCACGTCCTGCGGCGCTCGGTGCACCGGTGCCAGCCGCTTGCCCTGTCGCTGCAGGAACTGCGCCACGCCGTACGCCGGTCGGGCCGGGTTCTGCCGGAGGCCCACGACGGCCCAGGTCCGCAGGTCCATGACCTCACGCACCACCTGCGCGGGGTCGGTCACGGGCGGCCCAGGGAGCCGTAGGTCCAGCCGGCCGCCCGCCAGCGGGCCGGGTCGAGGGCGTTGCGGGCGTCGATGATCTTCTTCACGGCGACCACGTCGGACAGCACGGCGGGATCCATCTCGCGGAACTCCTGCCACTCGGTCAGGTGCAGCACGAGATCTGCTCCCTCGCAGGCCGCCACCGCGGAGTCGGCGTAGCCCAGCGTGGGGAACAGCGCCCGCGCCGTGTCGATGCCGCGCGGGTCGTAGACGGTGACCTGGGCGCCCTGCAGCTGGATCTGGCCGGCCACGTTGAGGGCGAGCGAGTCACGGACGTCGTCGCTGTTGGGCTTGAAGGTCGCGCCGAGGACGCCGACCCGGGTCCCGAGGAAGCTGCCACCGAGGGCGTCCCTCGCCCGGTCGACGACGTGGCTGCGCCGGCGCATGTTGATGGCGTCGACCTCCTTGAGGAAGCTCAGCGCCTGGTCGACGCCGAGCTCACCGGCGCGAGCCATGAAGGCCCGGATGTCCTTGGGCAGGCAGCCGCCGCCGAAGCCGAGCCCGGCGTTGAGGAACTTGCGGCCGATCCGCTCGTCGTAGCCGAGCGCGTCGGCCAGCTGGGTGACGTCGGCCCCGGTCGCCTCGCACAGCTCGGCCATCGCGTTGATGAACGAGATCTTGGTGGCGAGGAAGGCATTGGCCGAGACCTTCACCAGCTCCGCGGTCGCGTAGTCGGTGACGAGGAAGGGGACCCCGGCCGCGATCGCGTTGGCGTAGACCTCGCGCAGCAGCGTCTCCGCCCGTTCAGAGGCGGTGCCGACGACCAGGCGGTCGGGCTTGATCGTGTCCTCGACGGCGAACCCCTCCCGCAGGAACTCGGGGTTCCAGGCCAGCTCGGCCGCCTCGCCCGCAGGGGCGAGTACGGCCAGCCGCTGCTGCAGCCGCGCGGCGGTGCCCACCGGCACCGTCGACTTGCCGACGACCAGGGTCGGCCGGTCGAGGTGCGGCGCCAGGCCGTCCACGACACCGTCGACGTAGCGCATGTCGGCGGCGTACTCACCCTTACGCTGGGGGGTCCCCACGCAGAGGAAGTGCACGTCGGCGGTCGCCGCCTCGGCGTACGACGTGGTGAACCGGAGCCGGCCGCTCTCCAGGCTCTTGCGCAGGAGCGGCTCGAGGTCGGGCTCGTAGAAGGGTGTCCGGCCGTCGGCGAGCATGGCCACCTTGGCCTCGTCGACGTCCATGCCGATCACGTCGAAGCCGAGCTCGGCCATGCAGGCGGCGTGCGTGGCGCCGAGGTAGCCGGTGCCGAGGACGCTCAGGCGCAGGGTCATGTCGGGCAGGCTACCGAGGTGCCCGGACGTCGGCCCAACCCGGCGCCGCCGTACCCTCGACGGGTGAGCGACTTCGACCTGTTCCGGCTGTCCGACGAGCACGAGATGCTCCGCGACGCGGTCCGAGCCGTCTGCGTCGACAAGGTCGCCCCGCACGCTGCGGAGGTCGACGAGAAGGCCGAGTTCCCGCAGGAGTCCTACGACGCGCTGCGCAAGGCCGGCTTCCACGCGGTGCACGTCCCGGAGGAGTTCGGCGGGGCCGGGGCCGACGCGCTGGCCACCTGCATCGTGATCGAAGAGGTCGCCCGCGCTTGCGCATCCACGTCGCTCATCCCGGCCGTCAACAAGCTCGGCACCATGCCGCTGCTGCTGTCGGCCTCGAAGGACCTGCTCAAGCGTTACCTGCCTGCCGTCGCCAGCGGCGAGGCGATGTTCTCCTACGCCCTGTCCGAGCCCGAGGCGGGTAGCGACGCGGTGGCCATGCGCACCACGGCGGTCCGCGACGGCGAGCACTACGTGCTCAACGGCGCGAAGCGCTGGATCACGAACGCGGGCATCTCGGAGTACTACACGGTGATGGCGGTGACCGACCCGGACGCTGGGGCGAACGGCATCTCCGCGTTCGTGGTGGAGAAGTCGGACGAGGGCTTCACCTTCGGCGCACCCGAGCGCAAGCTGGGCATCAAGGGCTCGCCCACCCGGGAGCTGTACTTCGACGACTGCCGGATCCCCGCCGACCGGCTGGTCGGAGCCGAGGGCACCGGCTTCAAGACGGCCCTGCGCACCCTGGACCACACCAGGGTCACCATCGCCGCACAGGCGGTGGGCATCGCGGCCGGCGCGCTGGCCTACGCGACGTCGTACGCGAAGGAGCGCAAGCAGTTCGGCAAGTCGATCTCGGAGTTCCAGGGCATCCAGTTCATGCTCGCCGACATGGCCATGAAGGTCGAGACGGCCCGGCAGATGACCTACGTGGCGGCTTGCAAGTCCGAGCGCGGCGACAAGGACCTGACCTTCTTCGGCGCCGCCGCCAAGTGCTACGCCTCCGACATTGCGATGGAAGTCACGACCGACGCCGTGCAGGTGCTCGGAGGCTACGGGTATGTCAAGGACTACCCGGTCGAGCGGATGATGCGGGACGCGAAGATCACCCAGATCTACGAGGGCACCAACCAGATCCAGCGCCTGGTGATGGCGCGCCAGCTGCTCAGTTAGGGAAGGACCGGACATGGCAGGCATCGACAGCAAGAGCTTCGACCAGCCCGACGAGACGCGCACTCCGGACAAGACGCGGATCGACGTCGTACGGCTCGGTGACACCGAGGTCGGGCGCTTCACGTTCTCGCCGGGCTGGCGCTGGTCGGAGTGCATCAAGCCGCTCGTGGGCGGGGAGTCCTGCCAGGTCGACCACGTCGGCTACGTCGCGTCGGGCCGGTTGGGCGTCACCCACGACGACGGCTCGGCGGTCACCCTGGCGCCAGGACAGGCGTACCGGATCGCCCCAGGTCACGACGCGTGGGTCGAAGGCGACGAGGAGTTCGTCGGCTACGAGTTCAAGGGCGCGGCCGGCTACGCCAAGCCCTGACGGGTAACCGACTCGGCCAGGGCCCGAACCTCGGTGGCGCGAGCAGCAGCCAGTACCGCCCGTGAGTCGTCGGCACCGACGTTCTCGCGTACCAGCACTGCCGCGATCTCGGCTGCCCCCGACGCCATCAGGACCGCCGCCGTCGCGTCGCCGCGCAGCCGGTGGTTCCCGTCGGCGGCTACCGCCGCGGCGAGCCCGGCCACCTCGACGGCGACATCGAGCACGGTCAGCGGCACGTCGGTGGCCGCGGCCAGGGCCGCCCGGGCAGCGGCCTGGTCGCCCGACACGCGGGCCGACCGGGCAGCGCGGAGGTAGCCGTCGTACGCGGCCGCGTCGGCATCGGCCAGGGCGCCGGCCGCGGCCCGCAGCTCCTCGACCCGCTCCGCGCCGGCCCCGGAGAAGCGGTTGGCCATCGACACCAGGCCGGCAGCGAGTGCCGCGGCGAGGGCCGCGACCGCCCCGCCGCCAGGGGCCGGCTCCCGAGCGGCCACAGCGTCCAGCAGGTCGGCGACCCGCAGGTCGAGCAGTGAGGTCACGAGAGCCCGACGATCTCGCCGTCGTCGTCGATATCGATGTGGAACGCCGCCGGGTCGGACCCGAGGCCCGGCATGGTCTGCATGTCGCCGCAGATCGGGTAGACGAAGCCGGCTCCGACCGAGGCGCGCACCTCGCGGACCGGCAGCCGCCAGCCGGTCGGCGCTCCCTTGAGCTTCGGGTCCGACGACATCGAGAGATGGGTCTTGGCGATGCACACGGGCAGGTCGCCGAAGCCGTTCGCCTCGTAGCGATCGAGCTGCTGGCTGGCCAACGCGTCGTAGTCGACACCGTCCGCGCCGTAGATGGCGGT
>JAVEDA010000398.1 GCA_030841195.1 Actinomycetota bacterium
CGAGGCGCTGCCGCGGTCGGCGTCGAACCGGGTGGCCGTGCGCCACACCTCGACCAGCACTTCCTGCGCGACCTCCTCGGACTGGGCCGGGTCCCGCAGCACTCGGCGGATCACGCCGAACACCGAGCCGGCGATCCGGTCGTAGAGCAGCTCGAAGGCGGCGCTGTCTCCCCGGGCGACCTGGTGCAGCAGGTCGTCGAGCGTGGCGGGGCCGGCGTCGAGGTCCGGGCCCCGGGACGCACGCCGGAGGGCCATGCGCGTCATGGTGCCATCTGCGGCAGGGGTGGTCGGGCTCATCCGGCCGGTCCCCCTTCCGGTGGTCACGGGGCGGGCAGCCTGGTGCTGCCGCTGCTTGGTTCGGCGCGGCGACCGGCTTGGCTTGGTCAGGTCCGTCTGGTCAGGTCCGCCCGTCCTCCTCCTGGGCCTGGCGCAGGGCCCGGCCCTGGCCGCGGGAGTGGGTCGCCCAGCTCGCCTGCAGCACCGCGAAGCCGGCCTCCTCGAGCGTCCGCACGACCTCGTGGTCGTCGTCGATCACGATCTCCACGTCCCGGTCCGCCGCCAGCCTGCGCACGGCCGCCAGCTTCAACACCCGGGCCGGCCGGTAGTCGCCGGCCGGCCGCATGACCAGCGGACCGGGCGGCAGCCCGTGCCCGGTCAGCCAGCGCCGGGTGACCCGCCGCAGCCCCTCCGGCCGGCCGGTGAGGTAGGCGAGGTCGTGCTCGGTGGCCAGCTCGTGGGCCAGCGCGAGCCCGGTCTCGAGCGGAGGGTCGTCCTTCGCGGCGGCGAAGAATGCCCGCCAGTCGTGCCGGCCCTCCTCGAGGTGGTGCACCCGGTGCCCCACGTCGGCCAGCACGCCGTCGACGTCGAAGACCGCCAGCGGACGGCTCACTGCCGCACGTGCGAGCCGGCCCGTCCCTTCTCCACCCGCAGCTGGACCGGGACGCGCTGCCGCAGGTCGGCCACGTGGCTCACGATGCCCACCGTACGGCCGCCGTCGCGCAGCCCGTCGAGCACGCCCATCACCTCGTCGAGGGTGTCGTCGTCGAGGCTGCCGAAGCCCTCGTCGACGAACAGCGTCTCCAGCAGGGTGCCGCCGGCCTCCCCGGTGACGACGTCGGCCAGCCCGAGCGCGAGCGACAGCGAGGCAAGGAAGGTCTCGCCGCCGGAGAGGGACGCCGGGTCCCGCTCCACGCCGGTCCAGGCGTCGAGGACCCTCAGGTGCAGCCCGCCGCGCGCCCGGCCGGGGCCGGCGTCGGCGGTGTGCATCAGCTGGTAGCGCCCGGACGACATCCGGGACAGCCGCTCGCTGGCGCTGGCCGCGACCTGCTCGAGGCGCCCGGCGAGGACGTAGCCGGACAGGCTCATCCGCAGCCGGTTGTCGCCGCTCTTGCCCTCGGCGAGCCGAGACAGGCCGTCGACGGTCCGGTGGTCCTCGGCCATCGGGGCTCGCTCGGCCAGCACGTCGCGCAGCCCGGCACCCAGCCGGAGCAGCGCGTCGACCCGGGCCTTGGCAGCGGACAAGGCGGCGGCCGCGGCGGCGCGGGCCGCCTGCGTGACGCGGACGTGCTCGCGCAGACCGTGCAGGTCGGGCGTCGGGGCGTCGGCGAGGACCGACAGCGCAGGCTCAGCCAGCTGTGCCGTCACCGACGCGAGGTCTGCCTCGTGGCGACGCCGAGCCTCGTCGAGGTGGTGCAGGACCTCGTCGTCGCGAGCCGCCGTCATGACGGCCTCGAGCGAGTCGAGGCCACGGTCATGGGCCGCCTGCTCGGCTCGCTCCAGCGCAGCCGCCACCTGCTCCTCGAGCCGGTCCACCGTCTCGACCTGCCGGACCAGGGCGTCGAGACCGTCGGCCAGGCGCGCCAGCCGCGCGACCCGAGCCGCGATGGACGGGTCGGTGCCGCGCGCGTCGTCGAGGGTGGCTCGCAGCGCCCGCAGCCGGTCGCGGTCGGCCAGCACCTGGGCCTTGAGGGTGGCGGCGTCCTGGTCCAGGGAGACCCGCTGACGCACCCAGCCCTCGTGCTCCTCGCCGAACCGGGCCAGCGCGGCCGCGTCGGACTCGGCCGCGGCGGCCATCTCGGCCAGCCCGGTTGCCGTGTCCACCGCGGCGTCCTGAGCCACCCGGAGCGCCTTGTGGGTCTCGTCCCCACCTGCCGCCGTCCGGGCAGCCGCCCGCCGGGTGTCGAGGGCCGCGAGCCGGTCCGCGGCGGCAGCCCGCAGGTCCTCGGCGGTGGCCAGGGCCTCGGCCGCAGCTGTCTCGTCGTCGCGACCGATCGAGCCAGGGCCGGCCTCGGCGGGCCCGGGGTGCTCGGTGCTGCCGCAGACGGGGCAGCCGGCACCGTCGACGAGGCCGGCGGCCAGCTCGGCCGCCATCCCGTCGAGCCGGGCCTGCCGGAGGTCCAGCCAGGTCTGCCGGGCCGCCTGGGCGCCGTCGGTGAGCGTGCGCACCGAGTCGGCGAGGGCGACGCGCTGGGCGTCCAGCCGATCGCGGAGTGCGGCAGCCTTGCTACGGCCGGCCGCGAGGTCCCGGGCCGCGACCGCACCGGGCAGGGCCGCGACGGCCGCCTGGCCGCGGTCCCGGGCGGCCTCCAGCTCGGCCCGTCTGGTAGGAGCGCCGTCGAGGCGGGCAGCGAGCCGCTCCGCCTGGCCGTCCAGCTCGACGACCCGACGCTGGAGGGCGTCGGTGGCGGCGGCCAGCCGGTCGGCCTCCGCCTCGGCCGTGCCCAGGGCGCGGAGCTGGGCCACCTCGTCGCGGCGCCGGCGGGCGACCGAGGACAGCTCGGTGGGAGCAGGCATGCGGGTCGCCCCGACCGCCGACCTGACCGCCGACCCGACCGCCGCCCCGACCGCCGACCCGCGGGCCGCGCCGGCGGTGCCGGTGGCGGGGAGCACCTCCGCCAGCTCGGTGCCGGCGGCCGCGGCGGCCGCGCGGGCCGTCTCGAGCTCCACCTGCAGCCGGGCGACCTCGGCCACCAGCGGCACCACCGGAGCGACCACCCGGGCGGCCTCGACCACGGCCGCCGCGGCCTCGTGCTCCCCGGCCGCCGCTGTCAGCACTGCCAGCCGCGCCCGCAGCCGGGTCCGCCGGGTGTGCGCCTCGGCCACCAGGGTGGCGCTCTCCAGGGTCGCTGCCGACGCCTCGTGCCGGTCCTCGGCCGCGGCCGCCTGGGTCTGGGAGTCCGCACGCCCGGTCCGGGCCTGCTCGAGCAGGGCCGCCACCCAGCCCGCGGCGGCGGCCGGGTCCAGGTCCGCGGGGAGGTCGGCGCCAGCTGCTTCGGCCAGCCGGGCCAGCACCTGCGCCAGCCGGTGGTCGACCTCGTCGAGGGCGCGGGTGGTCTCCTGCCGGCGGGCGACCAGCCACCGCTCCACGGTGGTGAACCGGCCGGTGTCGAAGAGGCTCTCGAGCAGCGTCCGGCGCCGCTCCGCGTCGGCCCGCAGGAAGTCCGCGAACTGTCCCTGCGGCAGCAGCACCACCTGGCAGAACTGGGCCAGGGTGAGCCCGAGCAGCCCGTCGACCAGGTGCCCCGTCTCGTCCAGCCGGGTCGACAGGGTCTGCCAGCCGGCACCGGTGCGCTCCTCGAGGTGCACGCTGGCCTGCTCCGTCGTCGTGCCGCTGCCCCGCCGCTTGGGGCGATCCCACCCAGGCGAGCGGGTCATCCGCAGCCGCCGCCCGCGCAGGCTGACCTCGAGCACGACAGCAGGCCGCACGCCGTCGGCCGCGTGGTCGCTACGCAGAGCTCGCGCCGTACCACGAGCGCCGGGGACCTGGCCGTAGAGCGCGAAGCAGACGGCGTCCAGGATGCTCGTCTTGCCGGCACCGGTGGCCCCGGTGAACAGGAACAGGCCAGCACCGGCCAGCGCGTCGAAGTCCACCGTCTCGGTCCCCGCGAACGGGCCGAACGCCGTGACCGCCAGCCGGTGCAACCGCATCAGCGGGCCGACTCGTCCACGCGGGCGCCCTCGAGCGCCGCGGCCAGCAGGTCGACCTCGGCCGGCTCGGCCGGGCCCCGGACGTGCGCCACGAAGTCGGTCGCCACCTCGAGGTCGCTGCGGCCCCGCATCCGCTGGGCGTACGACCTTGCGGGGTCGGAACCGGTCTCGGGAGCGAAGCCGAGGACCAGGACGTGCGGGAACCGGCGCCGGAGCCGCTCCATCGGCTCCCGCGGCCGGGTCGGGTCGGTCAGCGTCACCTGCAGGTAGTGCCCCTCGAACGCCGCCCAACGGTCCCCGGTCAGCAGGTCGTCCAGCCGCCCGGTGACCCGGGCGAGCGGGCGGTGCACCGGCGTCGGCACGGTCGAGACCTGCACCGGAGCGCCCGGTGAGGCCCCCAGCTCGACCATCAGCATCGCCTTCGTGTGGTGCTCCTCGGAGAACGAGAAGGGCAGCGGCGACCCGCTGTAGCGGACTCCGTCGGACAGCCGCTGGGCGCCGTGCAGGTGCCCCAGCGCCGCGTAGTCGACCCCGTCGAACACCGAGCGCGGCACCGACGACACGCCACCCACGCTGATGTCCCGCTCGCTCTCGCTGGCCTCGCCGCCCACCACGAACGCATGCGCCAGCACGACCGAACGGCTGTCCGCCCGGCCGGCCAGGTCGTCGCGGACCCGGGCCATGGCCGCGCCGAGCACCGCGGCGTGGCTGCGGTCGTCGCAGCCGAGCTCGGCCCGCACCGCGTCGGGCTCGAGGTAGGGGACCGCGTAGACGGCCACCGGCCCATGCCCGTCCTCGAGCAGCACCGGCCGGTCGGCCGCCGCGACGTCGGTACGCAGGTGGATGCCCGCGGTGTCGATCAGCCCCGAGCCGAAGCCGAGCCGCCGTGCCGAGTCGTGGTTGCCGCTGATCAGCACGACCCGGGCGCCGGTGCCGGCCAGTCGGCGCAGGGCGTCGTCGCACAGGGTGACGGCGTCCACCGGCGGCAGGGCCCGGTCGTAGACGTCGCCCGAGACGAGAACGGCGTCCACCCCCTCGGAGCGCACCGTGTCGACCAGGAAGTCGACGAACCGCGCCTGCGCGGACAGCAGGTCCTCGCGGTGGAAGGACCGGCCCAGGTGCCAGTCCGAGGTGTGCAGCAGCCGCATGCCCCGACGGTAGGTCGGGGGCTGGACAGAACCCCGGACCGACGACTACCTGGGTGATCGTGTCGCGCGATGACACCAGATCGTGCCACGGTTGACGCACGGGAGCCCGGGAAGGGACGACGCATGGGGCAGGACGTCGCGAGCAGGCAGTTCACCCGCGAGGACCGGCAGAAGTACCGGCAGAAGGTCAAGCGCTGCCTGGACGTCTTCGCCCGGATGCTCGCGGAGTCACGCTTCGACACCGAGCGCCGCAGCATGGGTCTCGAGATCGAGCTGAACCTGACCGATGCGGGCGGGGACCCGGCGATGGTCAACGACAAGGTCCTGGCCTTGATGGCTGACCCGGACTTCCAGACCGAGCTGGCTCAGTTCAACATCGAGATCAACATCCCGCCGAAGCTGCTGGCCGGGGAGGTCTTCAGCGGGCTCGAGACCGACGTACGAGCCTCGCTGAACCACGCCGACGACGTGGCCAACGAGGCGGGCGCGGATGTGGTGATGATCGGCATCCTGCCGACCGTGCGTCCGGAGCACCTCACCGAGGACACCCTGTCCGCGAACCCGCGCTACGCCCTGCTCAACGAGCAGGTGTTCGCCGCCCGGGGCGAGGACATCCACCTGTCCATCGACGGCGTCGAGCGGATCTCCGCCTACGCCGACACGATCGCCCCCGAGGCGGCCTGCACCAGCGTGCAGCTGCACCTCCAGGTGAACCCCGAGACGTTCGCGGCGCACTGGAACGCGTCGCAGGCGATCGCCGGCGTGCAGCTGGCGATGGGCGCCAACTCGCCGTTCTTCTTCGGCAAGGAGCTCTGGCGCGAGACCCGGATCGCGCTGTTCGAGCAGGCGGCGGACACCCGCTCCGACGAGCTCAAGGCGCAGGGCGTGCGGCCCAGGGTGTGGTTCGGCGAGCGCTGGATCACCTCGATCTTCGACCTGTTCGAGGAGAACGTCCGCTACTTCCCGTCGTTGCTGCCGATCGTCGACGACGAGGACCCGCTCGAGGTGCTCGAGCGCGGGGACGTCCCGCAGCTCGCCGAGCTCCGCCTGCACAACGGCACCATCTACCGCTGGAACCGGCCGGTGTACGACGTGGTGCGCGGCCGTCCGCACCTGCGGGTGGAGAACCGCTGCCTGCCAGCCGGGCCGACGGTCGTCGACGTGCTTGCCAACGCCGCGCTGTACTACGGCCTGGTCAAGGTGCTCGCCGAGGCGGACCGGCCGGTGTGGTCGCAGATGTCGTTCACCGCCGCCGAGGAGAACTTCCACAACGGCGCCCGGCACGGCATCGACGCGCGGATCTACTGGCCGGGCATCGGCGAGGTGCCGGCCACCGAGCTGGTGCTGCGGCACCTGCTGCCGCTGGCCCACCGCGGTCTGCTCGCTGCGTGGTGCAAGGACGAGGGAGCCCGGCTGGCCTAGCCACTCGGGCGTGGGCCCGGACGCCTGGAGCTGCGCGTCAGTCGGCCGGCCAGGTGTGGACGGGCTGGTTTGAGTGCATGTGCTCGACGTAC
>JAVEDA010000405.1 GCA_030841195.1 Actinomycetota bacterium
AAGCAGTCCGGCACCGAGACGGTCGAGGACTGGCAGCTCGCGCAGGCAGAGTCGCACATGTCGACCGGCCTGAAGTCGGCCGAGGCGGAGGCGCTGGACCACCTGCCGGACTCCGACGTCAAGGAAGCCCTCCAGTCGATCCCGGAGGACTTCCGGATCGCGGTCTACCTGGCGGACGTCGAGGGGTTCGCCTACAAGGAGATCGCCGAGATCATGGGCACCCCGATCGGTACCGTGATGTCCCGGCTGCACCGGGGACGGCGGCAGCTGCGAGGGCTGCTGGAGGACTACGCGCGCGAGCGGGGTCTGGTCCCCGCCGGCGCACCCGACGGGGGAGAGGGAGGCGAGCAGTCGTGAGCTGCGGCAACCCGCACGAGACCCCGTGCTCCGAGGTGCTGGACCGTGTCTACGAGTTCATCGACGGCGAGCTCGACGGGGAGCGCCGGCACCAGATCAAGCACCATCTCGACGAGTGCGGACCGTGCCTGGCCGAGTTCGGGCTCGAGGAGCAGGTCAAGGCGATCGTCAAGCGGTCCTGCTCCGACCCGGCTCCCGCCGAGCTGAGGGCCAAGGTCCTGCGGCACATCGCTGCCGCTCGCGCCGAGATACGCACTGACCTCTGAGCAGCCCCCAGGAACGCGAACGGCCCGGCTGCCGTGAGGCGGGTCCGAGCCGTCGAGCGCAGCGAGAGCGTCAGCTGTTGGGACGCTTGCCGTGGTTGGCCTTGCTCTTCTTGCGGGCCTTCTTCTTGCGCGACTTCTTCGCCATCGGGCGGACTCCTGTGGGTCGTGTCCTGACCGGTGACCCGGTCCGTGCTCCGTGGCCTATCCTCCCACGCCGCGGGCCCCGCCCCCGCCGCCACCCTGTCCTGTCCGTCACCACCTGCCAGTTGGGGAGCTCGCCGTGCGCGCCACTCTGATCCACGCCGCCCGTGACATCCGGGTCGAGGACGTGCCCGATCCCGCGGTCCAGCGACCGACCGACGCGCTGGTGCGCGTCACCGCCGCCTGCGTGTGCGGGTCCGATCTGTGGCCCTACCGGGGCGTGACCGACACGTCCGAGCCGCACCGGATCGGGCACGAGTTCGTCGGCGTCGTCGAGGACGTGGGCGCCGACGTGTCGACGCTCTCGGTCGGTGACTTCGTTATCGCGCCGTTCGCGCTGTCGGACGGAACCTGCGCGCACTGCCGCAACGGGGTGCAGACCTCGTGCGTGCACAGCGCCTGGTGGGGCGGGGAGGACGAGGAGGGTCTGCCGATCGACGGCGGCCAGGGCGAGGCCGTGCGGGTCCCGATGGCCGACGGCACCCTGGTCGCGGTCCCCGGCCTCGGTGACGGGCCGGACGATGCCCTGCTTGCGGGGCTGCTCACGCTCTCTGACGTGATGGGCACCGGCCACCACGCTGCGGCTGCCGCAGGAGTGGGCAACGGATCCACCGTCGTCGTGGTCGGCGACGGGGCGGTGGGGCAGTGCGCCGTCATCGCGGCCCGACGCCTGGGCGCGGACCGCATCATCGCCATGTCCCGGCACGCCGACCGGCAGGCGCTGGCGCGCGACTTCGGCGCGACCGACATCGTCGAGGCGCGGGGTGCCGACGGTGTCGCCGCCGTCCAGGAGCTGCTCGGCGGTCTCGGTGCCGATGCGGCCCTCGAGTGCGTCGGCACCAAGGAGTCCATGGAGCAGGCGATCGACGCCACCCGTCCCGGCGGTCGAGTCGGGTACGTCGGTGTGCCGGCCGGCGGGTCCGAGCTGCCGATCCGCCGGCTGTTCTCCAACAACGTGTCGGTCGGCGGTGGCGTGGCACCGGTCCGCGGCTACATCCCCGAGCTGCTCGAGGACGTGCTGTCCGGGGCCATCGACCCGGGCCGCGTCTTCGACCTCGTGCTCCCGCTGGAGGAGGCGCCCGAGGCCTACGCAGCCATGGACGAGCGCCGGTCCATCAAGACGATGCTCCGACCTTGATCTCAGCCGGTGAGCTGGCGGTTCAGCGCCGCTAGCACCGAGCGCGCCACGGCGTCGGCGTCGTCGCCGCGGACCACGGCCGACCCGGTCAGTACCTGCTCGCCGATGCGCGGGAGGGCCATCGTGAGCACGGTGAGGGCGACCTCTCGTGACCCGGTCGGGACCACTGTCGATGACTCCACCTCGCAGGCCTGGCCGAGCAGCTCCGCGACCGCGTCGAGGGTGGCGATGGCAACGAGCCTGGCCCGGTGCGAGTGGCCCGCTGGCCCCTGGCTGCGCCCCTCGAACAAGCGGTCGCCGGCCGCCAGGGTGACGGATGCCTCGGTCTGACCCTTGCCGCTGCGCACCATGATGGCGGCGATAGCCGGCCGGATGACCGGTTCGGCCTCGTCGGCCGGCTCGGCCCCGGGGGTCAGTCCGGCGAGGGTGTCGGGGACCCGCACCTCGTCGTCGCCCATCTGCACGACCGACACGATCCGGTGGTCGATGTCGATGTCGTAGCGCGCGAGCGCCAGGGACTGGACGTCACGGACCACCTGCTTGGCCGGCTTGCCGGGCGCGGCAAGGACGTGGACCTCGGTGGGGACCGCGTCAGGGCCGGTGACCACGCTGGCCGCCTTGACACCCTGGATGCGTCGCAGAGCGTCCTCGAGCTCGGGCAGCAAGCGCAGGGTGGGCATGAGCGGGGTACTCCTCACGTGGTGCGGGCCGGGTGCTCGAGTGCTGTCACCAGACCCGCGACGAGCTGGCGCGGACGGTCCCCCTCCAGGGTGCTCGGTCGCGCGGGCTCCGGGGTTGAGGCGCGCCGGAGCAGATCGACCTCGTCCGGCCGCGCCGGTACGCCGGTGTTCTCACCCGGTTCGGCAGCGGCAGCCCGTGCGGCGGTTGCGGCCTCGAGCGTGGCTTCGGCGACCTCCACGTCCTCCTGAGCCTCACGGCGGGCCGCGTCGAGCGCCCCGAGCGCCACCGGGAGGACTGTCCTCGCATGGTCGGCCACCGCTCGGACCGAGGCGCGCTGCCAGAACCTCAACCGGGTCGCCGTCTCCTCGGGGAGGTCGCCGGCGGCCACAGCGGCGGCCAGCTCCGCGTCAAACCGGGCCGTGGCAGGGTCGGCTCGCGCGTCGATGAGCCCACCGACAAGGTCCGTCCAGACATCCCGCCCGAGATCGTCCGCGCTCACGCCCGCCCACTAGCCACGACCGGAGGGTAAAGGAGGACGAGCGTGCGGCACCGGATATCACCCCGAACAGGTCAGCGTCAGGTCAAGAAGTCACCCGTTCGGCCGCACCACCCGCTTCCTAGTCATTTCGGGCGATCTTCCATGGACGACTAGACACAAACCGACCTAACACTTGACGTGAGGTTTACCCGCGTCCTTCACTGACAACGCGGACGAGCCGAGGTGTCTCCACTGACGGAGTGCTTCGGCTCTCCCGCGCCAGTCCGGGGGCCGCATTCCAGCGGGGCATGACAACTGCAGAGAGCGTGATCGGGATCGGCAGCACATCGTGTCGATCAACAGCAGCGTGTTCTTCGACTGGCAGTACCGATCGTCCTTAGCGGAGCGGATCTTGCACGGGCTTTTTCACAGCGGTGCCCGTGACATGAATCCGAAAGGGATGAGACCAACCACATGAAGAAGATCGTGTCCGCTGTCGAGCAGTTCCTTCAGTCTTCCGCACAATGGAAGTGGTAGGGCAGCTAACCCCTGAGCTGCCGATCCCCATCACGCTCTCTGGCTCCTGTGGGACGGACGGAGGCTCATGCAACCGCTGCCTCTGCGCGCGCGTGTGTTCGTGGCCATCGTTGCCATGGCGGCGGTACCGCTCCCGGTTGTCGCGTTCATCCAGGGCCGCGGCCAGTTCGCACTGTCCGCGTTCATCGGGCTTGGCATCCTGATCGTGCTCACTGACTCGATCGGCGCGCGCGGTTCACGGGACCTGATGACCATCGCGCTCAGCTCGGTGGTCTCCAGCGCCAGCCTTCCTCTAGTCGGCGGATGGGGCGCGATCGTCCTCGCCAGTGCTACCGCACTGGCCTGGGACCACCAGCCTCCGATCAAGCGGCTGTTCAACACCTCGCAGATGATTCTGGCGGCAACGGCGTCAGCTGCGACATTCACGTTGCTGGGTGGAGAGCCCATCCATGCCGGCAGCTTCCCTGGTCTGCTGCTGCCCTTTTCGGCGGCACTGATTGCCCACTGCGTCGTCAACGGAAGCCTAGTGGCGGTCATCGTCTCCTTGCACCAAGGAGTCCCGCTGCGCGTCGTGTTCCAGGGCACGATGGTGCAGTCCCTGCCGAACTACTTCGGCTACGGGCTGTTCGGTCTCCTGCTCGCCGTGCTGTGGGCGAAGGAAGGCGCAGGGGTGGGACCGACAGCAGCACTCCTCCTGCTGCTGCCGTTGGTAGTCGCTCGCTGGGCCTATGCGCAGTTCGCGGAGGAGCAGCGCGCCTACGACCGCACCGTCCGCACCCTGATGGCCGCCGTCGAGACAAAGGACGTCTACACCCGCGGCCACAGCGAACGGGTGTCCACCGCGTCGGTCCTGGTGGCCCGCGCGATCGGCATGCGCGAGGACCGGGTGGCCTCATTGCGCTACGCCGGCATGCTGCATGACGTCGGCAAGCTCGGCGTCCCGACCCGGGTGCTGCAGAAGTCCGGTGGTCTCACCGAGGACGAGTTCGCCGCGATCCAGCGGCACCCGATGCAGGGCCTCGAGATCGTCCGGGAGATCGACTTCCTGGACGAGGCGAACGCCGGGATCATGCATCACCACGAGCGGATCGACGGCCTCGGCTATCCGATGGGCCTGGCCGGGGACCGGATCCCGGAGTTCGCCCGGGTGATCGCGGTGGCCGACGCCTTCGACTCGATGACCACCACCCGCTCCTACCGCGGCGCGCGGACCCTCGAGGCGGCTGTCGCCGAGCTGCGACGCTGCGCCGGGACCCAGTTCGACCCTGCGATGGTCGAGGCACTGGTGCGGGGCCTGGACGAGCACGGCTGGGACCCGGAAACGGTTCCCGTCTTCACTGCGCCGGAGCCGGAC
>JAVEDA010000439.1 GCA_030841195.1 Actinomycetota bacterium
GACGGCCGAGCTGCTCTCCCAGCTGCAGCCGCTGGCCGGTCCCCGACCCAGCTGCGACGGGCGCCCCGACCTGCGCACGGTCGCCCAGCGCAACGCCGACGCCCTGGCCGAGCTGCTACGCCGGTCCGCGATCGCCGGCACCACCCCGGCCCGGCACGGATCCAGGGCCACGATCACCGTCTCGATGGCCCTGGAGACCCTGGAGCGCCGCCTCGGCGCCCCGGGCGCCACCCTGGACTGGTCCGGCCCGATCTCCGCTGAGACCGCTCGCCGGCTCGCCTGCGACGCCCAGGTCATCCCGGTCCTGCTCGGCAGCTGCGGCGAGCCACTCGACGTCGGGCGCGCCTCCTACCCGGTCACCCAAGCCATCTGGCGGGCCCTGGTCGCCCGCGACGGCGGCTGCTCGTTCGACACCTGCGGACGCCCCCCGGAGTGGACCGAGGCCCACCACCGCATCCACTGGGAGGACGGTGGCGAGACCTCGGTCGCGAACTGCTGCCTGTTCTGCGACTACCACCACCGCCGGGTCCACCACGACGGCTGGGACGTCGAGCTGATCAACGGCGTCATCCACGTCATCCCGCCACCCTGGATCGACCCAGACCGCGTCCCACGACCCAACCAACACCCCGACCGGCTCATCGACCTACGCCGCATCCCTCGACCACCCGGCCACCCCAAGGAATGAAACGACCTCGGCCCGGCCGTCCTCGCTGTGCCGGCGTCAGGATTTCGCGGGTGATCGATCGCTAGCCGAACCAGTACGAGGCTTCGGTTCGCGCGCCGTCGTCGTAGACGCAGGTGAAGCCCCGCGAGGTGTAGGAGAACTCCACCGCCGCGAACGCCGCCTTGCCGGGGGGCTCGCCGGAACAGTGACTCTCCATCCGCGACCAGCCGATGCGGAAGTACACCGGGAGAGCGAGAGCCACGACGAGAATCAGCATCGTCAAGGCAACGACTCGCCTGCGCGTCTGGTGGACCACCCGCCCGATCGTGCCGATTCCGTGCGCCCTTGTCAGCCCATAGGCATGGACGCCGGGCATGGATCGACTTACATTTCGAGGCATGAGGAGCGCCGGAGGCACCTTGCCGCCGGTCCGCGTCTCTGACGTGGAGCGCGAGCGAGCATTGCGGGAGCTGCGTCAGGCCGCCGTTCAAGGGCGACTGAACAGCGATTCCTTCGTTCGCCGCCTCGATGACGCCCTGCGTCGTCGCAACAGAGACGACCTGGCTGATCTTGTCCGCGATCTGCCGGGGCACTCTCGCATGGAAGGCGCCGTTGTGTGGCGGGTCCGCGCCATGTCCTGGTGGCTTCTCCGGGTCCGGCATGCCTGGCAGCAGCCACGCCTCACCCGACTTTCCCTTCCGACGGACGGGGATCGCGCGTACTGGCTCGGTCGGAACCCCGGGTCAGATCTGGTGTTCTCGCACCGCACTGTGTCTCGCAGCCACGCCCGGCTCAACCTCGGTCCCGAAGGATGGATCTTGACCGATCTGGGATCGACGAATGGCACGTGGATCAACGGCTGGATCGTCACACGTCCACAGGTTGTGCGACCAGGTGACCGTGTCTCCTTCGGCTCGCAGACGGTTGTCCTCACGCGATAGGTACTGTGCCCACGTTCTAGGCTCCCGCCATGGTCGAGACAGCCGTGCCGCAGCGAGCCCGCGTCGTCGTGATCGGCGGTGGGGTGATCGGGACGTCGGTGGCCTACCACCTGGCCCACCTGGGCGAGGACGTCCTGCTGCTCGAGCGCGACCGGCTCACCAGCGGTACGACGTGGCACGCCGCCGGCCTGATGGTCACCTTCGGCTCGACCTCCGAGACCTCGACCGAGATGCGCAAGTACACCCGCGACCTGTACTCCCGGCTCGAGGCGGAGACCGGCCTGGCCACCGGGTTCTCGCCGGTCGGCTTCATCGAGGTCGCGGCGGACGAGGACCGGCTCGAGGAGTACCGGCGGGTGTCGGCGTTCAACCGATGGTGTGGCGTCGACGTGCAGGAGATCTCGCCGCGGGAGATCGGTGAGCTGTTCCCGCTGGCGCGCACCGACGACCTGCTAGCCGGCTTCTACGTCGCCGAGGACGGCCGCGCCAACCCGGTCGACGTCACCATGTCGATGGCCCGGGGCGCGCGGATGGCGGGGGCGCGGATCGCCGAAGGCGTGCCCGTGCTGGACGTCCTCACCGAGCGCGGTGCGGTGACCGGCGTACGGACTGCAATCGGCGACGTCGAGTGCGAGGTCGTCGTCAACTGCGCGGGGATGTGGGCCCGCCAGCTCGCGGAGCGCAACGGCGTGACGGTGCCGTTGCAGGCCGCGGAGCACTACTACCTGCTGACCGAGGAGATCCCCGGGATCTCGCGCGACTGGCCGGTGCTGGAGGACCCCGGCAGCTTCGGCTACTTCCGCGAGGAGGGCGGCGGGCTGCTGCTCGGTCTGTTCGAGGCCGTCTGCGCGCCATGGCAGGTGGGCCGGGTCCCGGACGACTTCTCGTTCGGCGAGCTGCCGCCCGACTGGGACCGGATGGGTCCCTACCTCGAGAAGGCGATGAGTCGCATCCCGATCTCGTCCGAGATCGGCATCACGAAGTTCTTCTGCGGCCCGGAGAGCTTCACGCCCGACCTGCAGCCGGTGGTCGGCGAGGCACCCGAGGTCCGCAACTACTTCGTCGCGGCGGGGCTGAACTCGATCGGCATCCTCACCGGCGGCGGGCTCGGTCGCGCCCTGGCGCACTGGATCGTCGACGGCCGCCCCGACATCGACATCACCGGCATCAACATCGATCGGCTGCACAGGTACCAGGCCAACCCGGAGTACCGCGCCACCCGGACCGTCGAGTCGCTCGGCATGGTCTACCAGTGCCACTACCCGACCCGGTCGATGCAGACGGCGCGCGGCGCGAAGACGTCGGCATTCCACGACCGGCTGGTCGCGCAGGGTGCGTACTTCCGGGACGTCAGCGGGTGGGAGGGCGCCGACTGGTATGCCGGTGAAGGCCAGGTTGCGGATCCCGGGCCGTTGACGTGGGGTCGCCCGGCGTGGTTCGACCGGTGGGCCGCGGAGCACCGAGCCGCCCGCGAGGATGTCATCGCGATGGACATGTCATTCATGTCGAAGTTCCTGGTGCAGGGCCGCGACGCCGGCCGGTTGCTGGAGAGGCTGTCCGCCAACCACGTCGACGGTGAGCCGGGAGTCATCACTTACACCCAGTGGCTGAACGAGGGCGGCACGCTCGAGGCCGACCTCACCGTCACCAAGCTGGATGACGAGCGGTTCTGGGTGGTCGCGTCGGACACGGCGCACCGCCATGTCGAGACCTGGATGCGACGGCACACCGGCGACCTGCACGCCGCGGTCACTGATATGACCTCCGGGTTCGCGCAGCTGAACATCCAGGGGCCGCGGTCACGCGAGCTGCTGCAGTCGCTCACGTCGGTCGACCTGTCCAACGAGGCCTTCCCGTTCCGCACCGCGCGGTCGATCGACGTCGGCTTCGCCCGAGCCCTGTGCGTACGCATCACCTACCTCGGTGAGCTGGGCTACGAGCTCTACGTGCCCACCGAGCAGGCCACGCACCTGTACGACCGGATCGTCGCCGCCGGCCCGGCGTACGACCTGCGGCACGCCGGGCTCAAGTCCCTGGCCAGCCTGCGGATGGAGAAGGGCTACCGCGACTACGGCCACGACATCGACAACACCGACTCGGTGCTCGAGGCCGGACTCGGGTTCGCGGTGTCCTACGACCACGAGTTCATCGGCCGCGCCGCCGTCGAGGCGAAGAGGGCCGAGGGTCCGCTGACCCGCAAGCTGGTGCAGGTGCTGCTCACCGACCCGGAGCCGCTGCTGTTCCACGCCGAGCCGGTGCTGCGCGACGGCAAGCCGGTCGGCTATGTGCGAGCCGCGTCCTACGGCCACACCCTCGGGGGAGCTGTCGCTCTTGCGATGGTCGAGGGCGGTGAGCCGGTGACCGGCGCCTGGTGCGACGCCGCCGAGTGGCAGGTCGAGGTGGCCGGCCGGATGGTGCCAGCGCGCGCGTCGCTCAGGCCGCTCTACGACCCGTCGAACCTGAAGATCAAGGCCTGACCCGGCGGCCGCGATGTGGGACCTCGTGGTCGTCGGCGCCGGGCCTGCTGGCGCCTCGGCCGCACTCGCCGCCTTGCAGGCGCGACCCGACGCCCGCGTGCTGCTGCTCGACCGGGCCAACTTCCCGCGCGACAAGGCCTGTGGTGACGGCATCGCGCCGCATGCGGTGGACGTGCTGACGGGCCTCGGCGTCGATGCGGTTCCGAGCGACCCGCCGGTGCGGCGACTGCGGCTGGGCTTCGTGACCGGGCTCCCGGTGTCGAGGGAGATGCAGCGACCGGCGTACGTCGTGCGGCGATCGGAGTTCGACGCGCGGCTGGTGGCGGCGGCCCGCGACCGGGGCGCGACAGTGCGTCGGCAGCAGGTGCGCGGCCTCGACACCAGGGCGGACCACGTCCTGGTCGACGGCGAGCCGGCGAGGGTGGTGGTCGGCGCCGACGGGGCGAACGGGGTCGTCCGCCGGTTGGCGCGCGTCCCCGGGCCGCGCGACGGCACGGTCGCCCTCGCGATCCGCGGCTACGCACCGGTCGACCCCGACCGCGCGGGCGAGCAGGTCATCACCTTCGCGGAGCGCGGCTGGCCGGCCTACGCCTGGTCGTTCCCGCTCGGCGACGGAACGGCGAACGTCGGGTACGGCGAGGTGGTCACCGCCGGGCGCCGCCCGCTCCGGGCCGAGCTACTGGCGCGGCTGGACCTGCTGCTGCCGGGCGCAGGTGCGCAGGCGTCGGACTGGAGAGCGCACCACCTGCCGCTGTCATCGGGGCGGCCGCGTCAGCCGGACGGCCGGGTCCTGCTGGCCGGCGACGCGCTGTCACTCGTGAACCCGTTGACGGGCGAGGGCATCTACTACGCGGTTCTGTCGGGCGCGCTTGCCGGCCGGGCCGCCGTGGACCCTGGGGTCGCCGACGACCCGGGCCGTGCCTATCGCCGCGCCGTGCAGCGTGAGCTCGGCAGGCACCTGCGCCACACTTCGGTCGTCGCCGGGCTGGCGCGGCACCGGCCGGTGGTCGAAGCCGGGGTGGCTGCCGCACGCCGGCGACAGTCTGTGTTCGACGACCTGGTCGAGCTCGGCCTGGGACGCGGGCTGCTCACCCCGCGCGTGCTGGCCGGCCTCCTCGGGCGCTAGCGTCCGTTCCATGGACGTCGAGGTGGGTGAGCGCGGCATCCGACTCGGGCAGCTGCTCAAGCTCGCGAACCTGGTCGAAACTGGGGGAGCGGCCCGCGGGCTGCTCGAGTCGGGCGACGTCCTGGTCAACGGCGAGGTCGAGACCCGTCGCGGCCGTCAGCTCGGCGTCGGCGATGTCGTCGAGTGCGGCCAGGAACGGGTCACCCTCACCTGAAAGCGTGCCTGGGGCGTGATCGAGACATGCTTCGTTCCGGGTACCCGTTCTACCTCCGATGGCTGCGCATCAACAGCGCGCACGTCTTTGGCCTCGGGCAAGGAGCGATGTTGGGACGGATCGACAGCGCAGAGAACTGCAGACCCGCCCTGAGCACAGAAATGGAAGGGAGCGGCAGCTCCCTTCCATTTCCAAGGTATAGCGCGTCGGGGGTCTTGCCGCAAGGCCCCGGTCGTGCCGCAGAATCGCCGGCCGAGGCCAAACCTGCGGAACGGGGGTCGCGACACGTGAACCATCTGACGACCAGTGCGTTCGACCTTCCCGACCACCTCAGCCCCAAGGCTGACCCGACGCTGATCGCCGGCGACGAGCAGCACTTCGCAGCCATCTCGGAGAGCCTCGAGCAGACGATCTCCGACCTGTCCGACCGCCTCGATGCCGAGCGCAAGGCACCCGGCGGCATCGGCCAGGAGGCGATGGACCGGGACATGGAGGTCCACCGGCTGACCGCTCGCCTGCGCGCCCTGCGTCGCTTCGGCTTGGACCTGTGCCTCGGCCACATGGTCAGCGCGGACAACCCTGATCCCGTGTACGTCGGTCGGCTCGGCCTCACTGACAGCGTCGGACGTCGGCTGCTGCTCGACTGGCGTTCGCCCGCCGCCGAGCCGTTCTTCGGGGCGACCCACGCCAACCCGATGGGACTGACGAGCCGCCGCAGGTACCGCTGGACCCGCGGGCGGATCAGCGACTACTGGGACGAGGTATTCACCTTTGATGACATGGTCGGGTTCGACCGTAGATTCACGCTCGATGACCAGTCCGCCTTCATCGCAAGCCTGGGCAGCAGCCGTTCGCCCCGGATGAGAGACGTCCTCGGCACCATCCAGGCCGACCAGGACGCCATCATCCGCGCGGGATCCCGCGGCGCTCTCGTCGTGGACGGCGGTCCCGGCACGGGGAAGACAGTCGTCGCCCTGCACCGAACGGCGTACCTCCTCTACTCCGACCCTCGCCTCGGTCACCGCCGGGGCGGTGTCCTCTTCGTCGGGCCGAGCGAGCCCTACCTGTCCTACGTCGAAGACGTCCTGCCCAGCCTGGGCGAGGAGGGCGTGCAGACGTGCACCCTGCGCGATCTCGTGCACGAAGGTGCGGCGGCGGACGTCGAGGCCGACCCGAACGTGGCTCGCCTGAAGTCGTCCGCGGACCTGGTGAATGCCATCGAACCGGCAGTCAGGTTCTACGAGGAGCCGCCCACGACGGGGATGACGGTCGAGACCGACTGGTCGGACATCTGGTTGAGCGCAGGCGACTGGGCCGAGGCGTTCGCGGCAGCAGAAGCCGGTACCCCGCACAACGAGGCACGTGACCAGATCCTGGAGGAGCTGGTCACGATCCTGATGGACAAGCAGGACGACGACGCCGCCCCAGCTGGTCTGCTCCGGAAGTCGCTGCTGAAGAACGAGGAGCTGCTCATCACACTCAACGGCGCATGGCCGCTGATCGAGGCGGCTGACCTCGTGGGCGACCTGTGGTCGGTGCCCGCCTACCTGCGGAAATGCGCTCCCTGGCTCAGCGCCGAAGAGGCTCGGATGCTGCAGCGCGTCGCCACCCAGGCCTGGACGGTGTCCGACCTGCCGCTGCTGGATGCCGCTCGGCAGCGACTCGGCGACCCGGAGACGTCACGGCGCATGCACCGGCACGAGGCCGCCATCGCCGCGGAACGCGAGCGGATGGCCGGAGTCGTGGACGACCTGATCGCGGTCGCCGACGACGAGTACGGCACCGGCCTGGTGACGATGCTGCGCGGTGAGGACTTCCACGACGCCCTGGTCGACGAGACCGCGTTGCCCGCTATCGACCTGGACCGGCTCGCCGGCCCGTTCGCGCACATCGTCGTGGACGAGGCTCAAGAGCTGACCGACGCAGAGTGGCAGATGTTGCTGCTCCGCTGCCCGTCGCGCAGCTTCACTATCGTCGGGGACCGTGCCCAGGCTCGGCACGGATTCACCGAGTCATGGCAGGAACGACTCGAGCGGATCGGGCTCGACCGGATGAACCTGGCATCCCTGACCATCAACTACCGGACACCGGAAGAGGTGATGGCGGAAGCCGAGCCGGTTATCCGGGCCGTGCTCCCGGACGCCAACGTGCCGACCTCCATCCGTCGCGGCGGCGTCCCCGTCGTCCACGGATCTGCCTCCGACCTGGGCTCGATCCTCGACAGCTGGCTGGCCGCGCACTCCGACGGGATCGCCTGCGTCATCAGCACCGGTGACATCGAAGTTGGCTCGTTGCTGGCGGCGCCGCGCGTCCGGTCGCTGACACCGGAGCTGTCGAAGGGGCTCGAGTTCGACCTGGTCGTCCTCATCGACCCAGAGGCGTTCGGCACGGGCATCGAAGGAGCAGTCGACCGCTACGTCGCGATGACCCGCGCGACCCAGCAGCTCCTCATCCTCACGAGCCCCTGACATCGGCCAGGACAACCTGATCGCGCGATGATGAGCAGCAGTCTCGGCAATGAGCAACATGCGCCGCCGGCAGGCGAAGGAGGGTTTGGTGTGATGCACCGAGATCCCAAGCGGTTGGTAACGGACTTCTATGAGGGCTGGGCCAGGGGTGCCATCGACTTCGAGGCGCTCGTCGATGCTGACATCGTGAACCATCAGCCCGATGTAGAGCCGGCGCGGGGAAGGGACCTGTTCACTGCGGCGATCGAGGGGGTCATGGCGGTTGTGCCTGACTCGAGGTGGGATGTCTTGGATCTCCTGGCTGACGGCGACCGGGTCGCCGTGCGCGTCACATGGTCGGGCACATTCCAGGGAGGGCGGTTCCGAGGCTTCGAGATCTCAGTTCCCGGGCCGTTCTCGGTGGAGCAAATCCATATATATCGCGTCGCGGAAGGGAAGCTCGCGGAGCACTGGGTAGTGCGAGACGACCTCGCGATGCTCGTGCAGCTGGATGCCGTTGGCAGCTGAAGCGGTCATGAGGCGGCGGACGTGGTCAGCCGTCACCGATCAGCGCGGCTCAATCCGCCTCGAGCTCCCGCCGTGCGCTCGCTCCGTACCAGCACTCTCCGAACCCTGGCGAGCCGAGGCAGAAGTCGAACCCGATTGCTGTCGCCGTTGCTGCCAAGCAGTCCACAACCTGCGGCCGATGAAGAAGACGACCGTTCGCCAGAGCCAGCGCAGAAGCATGCCTCTCTGCTGCCCGCTCGTGACCGACGGAAACCGAGGCTCCGCCTCCTCGGGGGTGCTACGACGCGGCGTTGCGCAGGGCTCGCTTCGCGCCGTCGTACAGCGCGTCTGCCTGCGCGGGGGAGTTGCCGATGGAGGTGACCCCGACGACGCCAGCGACCGCAATGGCGCTGGCCATGTGGAAGGCGATGCCGGTGCCCGTCTCCGGGTCCCAGCCGAGGCCGTGCTCCTCAGCGACGTCCAGGAGGTCATCCGGCGTGAGCCGGGCGAACAACGGGTCCTCGAGATGATCTGTGGCGACATAGTGCTTGCCGAGCAGGGAACCGCTCGCCACGTCGTACGAGCCGTCGGTGAGCGCCTGCAGCGTGAGCATGGGGTGCGTCGTGCCGCCGTTGCGCAGGTTGATCTCCACGGCGTAGGGGTGCCAGGTTCCGTCCACGTCCTCGGCCGCGACGAAGTCGACCGCGAACCGCCCGATCACGCCTCGATCGGCCAGCGCCGTTCCGACCGCGAGCGCCGGCGCCACCAGTGACTGGGCGTACGCCGGGTCGGCGGGGAACCGGCAGCCCAGGTAGGTCTGGCCGTTCGCCCCGCCGAGCACCTGATCGTGGGTCGAGAGCACCTCGACCTCGCCGAGCGGGCTGCTGCGGAGCTGCACGCTCGGGCTGTTCACCCTGCGCCCGGTCACTCGCTGCTCGACTATGCCGCCGGATGCCTCGAGCATCGCGAGGAACCCGTCGGCCGTCATCCCCGGCTGTTCGGGTCGCAGCCCGAGCACTGACTGCTCCGTCGTGCGCCCGCCCCCGAGCGAGAGCACCGCGTTGCCGAACCCGCTGACGTTGTCGTCGGTCTTCACCATCAGCTCGGAGCAGCCGGTCCGCGCGGCCACGTCGTCGGCTGCGGCCACGACGTCGGCCAGGGACCGGACGCCCTCGCAACCCGTCGGGTGGGCGATGCCCGCTTCGGCGAACACCTGCCGGCTGCCGGACTTTGTCCCGAGGTGCCGCAGCGCCGGGTCAGGCCCGTAGACCGGGATGCCGAGCTCGACCGAGAGTCGAGCCTCGAGGTCGGTCGTCACGAACGGCAGGATCAGAGCCTGCTCGGTCGCGTGCACGAGGGTCCGCAGCCGGTCGAGCAGTCGCGGCCGCTCGAGCACCTTCGCCGTCAACGGCCGCCGCGTGCCGTCGCCGACCGAGATCACAGTGAGCCGCCGGCGCAGGTCCTCGGCGTCCAGCCCGGGCATCAGCTCGAGGAAGTACTGCAGCAACCGGGGGAGCACCGGCTGCGACGTCAGGTAGACCACCCGGGTGTTGGTTGCGCGGGCAAGGATGAGCACCAGGCAGAGGTACCTCTCCTCGTACGCCGTAAGCAGCGGGTCGAAGTAGTCGGGGATCTCGACGCTCATCGAGCTCAGGACGACGAGGGTGCGAGGGCCGCCCGTGGTGGTCCGCATGGTCATCTGCGGCCACGAGTCGGCCAGCGTGGCCTGCAGAGCGGCGAACTCCGCCCGGTCGTACGTCGGTGCGCTCATCTGCTCCCGCCGGGGTCCGGGCTGACGTCGCGAGGAAGGCTAGGAGCGTGGGGACCGGGCGGACAAGACCCGATCGGGCTGGCCCGCCGGGTACGGAGCCGAGCCGCCAGGGAAGATCCGCAGCCCAAGATGCGGCTTCCCGGGCGCATTGCTGCTAGCCTCAGTGGCGGTTGCAGTGAGCATTTCCCCGTACGTTTTATGACGCCCGCGGATTTCTGACACCGCGGGCCTTCTTGTCCCCCCGATCTCATCGGGTCGCAGGACGGTCCACGAGCAGCCCGAGCCGTGCACAGTGCGCAGGCTCGACCGTTCCGCACAGGGAGAAAAGAACATGGCTCAGGGCACCGTGAAGTGGTTCAACTCCGAGAAGGGCTTCGGCTTCATCGCACAGGATGGCGGCGGCGCCGACGTCTTCGTGCACTTCTCGGCAATTCAGGGCGACGGCTACAAGTCGCTCGACGAGAACCAGCGCGTGGAGTTCGACATCACCCAGGGCCAGCGTGGCCCGCAGGCTGAGTCGGTCCGCCCCGTCTGACCCCAGACTCACCACGAAGGCCCCCGTCGTTCGCGACGGGGGCTTCGTCGTCCGGGGGGAGTTGTGCAGAGAATGGCCGGATGAACCGCTTCGAGAGCCCCACACTGGACGCGCTGGCCCATCGCGTCGTCATGGGCTCGTTCGCCGGGCCCACGCTGCCGCCATGGGCTGCCCGGCTGCTCGAGGGCGGGCTCGGCTCGGTATGCCTCTTCGGGTCGAACATCCCGGCGTACGCCGGAGTGCGCGCCCTGTCCGATGCGGTGCACGACGCCGGGGCCGACGTGCTCGTCACCACCGACGAGGAGGGTGGTGACGTCACCCGCCTGCACACGACTGAGGGATCGCCGTTCCCGGGCAACGCCGCCCTCGGCGCCGTGGACGACCCGGCGCTCACCCGGCGCGTCGCCGCCTCGATCGGCAGCCTTCTGGCTGCCGCCGGGGTCGACCTGGACCTGGCGCCGGTCGTCGACGTGAACTCCAACCCGCGTAACCCTGTGATCGGGGTCCGCAGCTTCGGCGCCGACGCCGAGCTGGTCGCCCGGCACACGACGGCCTACGTCGATGGTCTCCAGTCGGTCGGCGTCGGCGCCTGCGCGAAGCACTTCCCGGGGCACGGCGACACCGCCGTGGACTCCCACCTCGGCCTGCCCACCGTCGACGTCGGCCTGGACGTACTGCTGGCCCGCGAGCTGGTGCCGTTCGCGGCGGCCGTGCGGGCCGGCACGCTCGCGGTGATGACCTCGCACGTGCTGCTCCCGGCGCTGGACGCGGACCGGCCGGCCACCCTCTCGCCTACAGTGCTGGGCCTGCTGCGGGATGAGCTCGGCTTCGACGGGCTGCTCGTCAGTGACGCCGTCGACATGGCCGGGGCCAGCGCCGGCCGCGGGGTGCCGGCCGCGGCGGTGCTGGCCCTCGCGGCCGGCTGCGACCTGGTCTGCCTCGGCGCGGACAAGGACGAGGCCGACCACCTTTCCGTGCTCGATGCCATCGTCGAAGCCGTGAGGGAAGGCTCGCTGCCCGAGGCGCGGCTTGCCGAGGCGGCCGGCCGGGTGGTCGAGGTCAGTCGCACCGTGCGCGGCTGGCACCGGCCGGACGGACCTGCGGGGGACACCCCGGGCATCGAGGCCGCCCGGCGGGCGCTGTCCGTCGACCGCGCGCTGCCCGACCTGACCGGCGCGGTCGTGCTGCGAGTGCGTACCGGCAGCAACGTCGCCGTGGGCGACGTGCCGTGGGGCCTGCCGGTCGACGGTGCCGTGCTGGCCGGCGGCGCGATGGTCGATGTCCGCGAGACCTCGACGACCGGCGACGTCCTCCAGCAGGTCGGCACGGCGCCGGTCGTGGCACTGGTCCGTGGGCCGCACCGGTATCCGTGGGCGCTGAACCTCCTGCACTCGCTAGCCGAGGGGCGGCCCAACCTCGTCGTCGTCGAGATGGGCTGGCCCGGCGAGGCAGATCTGCCCGGCGCCGCCGTCGTGCGGACCTACGGCGCGTCCGCCACGAGCGGGGTGGCCCTCGACGAGCTGCTGGCCGGCGCCCGTGGCGGTAGCAAGATCTGATCATTCAGGGGCTGCCCCCTTGTCGAGTCGATCAAGGGCGACAAGAGTGCGGGCAGGCGCGCGGGTCAACGGGGCTCCGCGCGTACGCCTGCTCACATCCGGAGGGGACTCACACATGCGCACACGCCCGATCCTGGCCGCCACCGCTGCTGCGGTGGTCGCCGCCACGACAGCCCTGGGTGCAGCCGCGCCGGCCCAGGCGGCCGCCGCGCCGCTCGTCCAGGGCCTGGCCGGCCCGCTGTCGATGTCGATCGACCACGGCAAGATCTACGTCACCCAGAACTTCGGCGGGAAGCTCAGCCGCTTCGGCACCGACGGCAGCGGCGGGAAGACGCTCTACCAGCGCAACCCGAAGGTGGAGGTCGGCGGGGTCCAGGCTGAGGGCCCGGGCACCCTGTTCACGGTCACCGGCAAGAACGCGGCCGGCAAGTTCGCCAAGCTCAAGCATCTGGCTGCCGACGGCACCGTGACCACGGTTGCCGACCTGCGCGGCTTCGAGAAGAAGTTCAACCCGGACGGCCACGTCACCTACAACTTCCGCGACATCAGCGACAGCTGCGCCGCGAAGGTCCCCGAGCAGGTGGGCGGCGGGTCGTACAAGGGCATCGTCGACTCGCACCCGTTCGCGACGGCGATGATGGACGACGGCACGGCGGTCGTCGCCGACGCGGCGGGCAACGACATCATCACGGTCAGCCCCAGCGGCTTCCGCACCGAGATCGCCACCCTGCCGGGCCAGCCGAAGAAGGTGACGCAGGGTCTGGCGGCCCAGTTCCACCTCCCGGGCTGCACGGTCGGCCACAGGTTCTATTTCGAGCCGGTGCCGACCGACGTCGAGGTGCACGACGGCCTGCTCTACGTCACCACGCTGCCCGGTGGCCCCGAGGACCCGAGTCTTGGCGCCCGGGGCAAGGTCTACACCGTCGACCCGGCCACCGGTGACGTCACCAAGATCGGCTCCGGGTTCGCCGGCGCGACCGACCTCGCGGTGTCACCGGAGGGCAAGGTCTACGTGACCGAGCTGTTCGGCGGCCAGGTGTCGACCATCAAGGACGGCGTCGCCAAGAAGGTGTTCTCGGTGCCGGAGCCGGCCGCGATCGAGTGGCACAACGGCCACCTGTTCGTGGCGGGCGGCCTGCAGGGGCCGGGGTACATCCGCAAGTTCACGCCGTGACCTGACGGCAAGTCAGAGGGAGGGCGTCACCACGTACGTCGTGGTGGCGCCCTTCTGCGTCGGTGAGCTTGACCCGCCTCAGGCGCTCTCCGAACGAACCTTTACTGATGCCCGGACGTCTCCGCGGGAACGTCTCTTGCACGGGATCGTGCAATCGCTGACGTAGCGAGCAGCCTGCGCTGGAACATCTGTGACCCGTTCGCGGCTGCCCCCAGCGGCGGATGACACCGCCGAACGAAACGGGCACATGTGCGGCGACATGTCGGAACCAAACTGTCCCTGGGCGCGTCCCAGCCGCGTGAGTACCCCCCCGGTGCTTGTCGTCATGGCTGTGCTCGCCGCTCTCTCTGGCTGTTCCCCCACAAAGGCGACGACTGCACCTCCGTCGGAGGCGACCCGCCAGGCCACCGCTCATCTTGGCGTCCAGCACGGCCTCCGGCAAGGTTCACTGACAGCACACGAGCGCTCTCTGGCAACAAGGATCGCGAGACGTCAGCAGCGCAGGGTCATCGGCACCTTCATCGGAGCCACGGCATTTGCCACGCACGGCACGCCCTTCGACCAGGGTGGTTCTTGCGATCTGGACGAACGGTTTGTCAACGTCAGATTGGTCTGGGAGGCCGATGCGAACTTTGTCCACGCCGCAGTGCCTAACTCGCTCCCGGACGGCCCCCGTAAGGGGCTGCTTCTGACTATCGATCGGGCAAATGGTCACGTCTGCCAGATCGGTGCGCAGTACCGAAACGTTGGCGCAGACGAGGACGAGGCGTTGCTGTACGGCGAGTGGCCCGATCGGGCGGACGGCTAGCCCAACTACGTGTGGAACTGCCACGTTGAGTGCTCGATAGGTGCCTCCCTGCACTCACGGCGGCATGCGCTGACGCCGGTCCTATGGCTGTTCCTCCGCTGCCGCAGCGCCGCCTCGGACCGCCTTTTTCCTGTGGATTACAAGCCTGAGTGCCATGGGTCGCCACGCTTAGCCGCGCGGCCATCTCCACTCCCAGCGAGACGAGCCCGGCCTGTGCACAACTTCGCGGTCGCGAGGCGCCCTCGCGCCAGGATGGACCGATGAGCTTCGAGGACCTTCCTGAGAACTGGGACGACCGCCCGCTGACCGACCCTGCCCTCCTCTCCGACGTGCTCGACCTGGTGGTGTTCGAGAAGGACCGGGCCGCTGGTGCGGTGAGCTTCTTGCTCTGCGACGACGAGGCGCGACTCGTGCAGCCCGTCACGATCGGCGAGCTGCCGGCGACCATGACCCAGGCCGAACGGGTGCACTTCGTATCGGTGATGGTCGAGGGGATGGGCCACTGTGGCGCCATGGTCGTGGCCCTGGCCCGGGACGACGGGCTCAGCATCACCGCTGACGACCAGGCCTGGCTGCGCGCGGCGACACAGGCCTGCGGCGACGACGTCCGGCTGCTCGGCGTGCACGTCGTGACGATGACCGGCTCCCGGGTCGTGCCGCCGCCGGCCCTGGACCGTTCGGCCTGAAGCATCCGGGAGCCGACGCGGGAGCACGGTCAGGCCCGGAAGGTGCCGGGTCGTGGCTGCTTGTCCGGCGCCGCGTAGCCCGGCTCCCACGGGAAGCGGCCCTGCCGATCGTCGTAGGTCAGCTGCAGCACGGGCACCGACGCCTCGTCCGGGCGGAGGTAGAACCGGTTGGCCTCGAATACGATCTGCCCCGGGTTGGGCACCGACTCGACCACGATCCGGTGCGGCCACCCGGCGAAGGTCACCAGCTCGCCGGGCACCAGGTCGGTCCCGGCCCGGATCCGCTCGGTCAGCTCGTTGAGCACACCGGCGGTGGTCTCAGCGTTGGCGCCGAAGATCAGCAGCTCGGGGTGCCCGAGCCCGAACAGCCCCACGGTGTAGCCGAACGGCGGCCCGTCGGACGGGTCGCCGCCGCTGCAGCCCGGCGCCGAGCAGCCGCCGTCCCAGCTGACGTAGACGATGTGGGTGCCGAACCTCCTGATGTTGGCGCTGACCTCGGCGTCCGACTGGTCGATCCACGCGATCCGCTGCGCGTCGTTCATGTCCGCCTCCCCGGCTGGTGTGCTTGCCGACGCACGCTAGGTCGAGCCCTGGACACAACCCCGACCTGACCGTTCTTGCTGACCTCGCGGGCTCCCCTTGCGCCGGCCGCCCACGCCGTTGTTCCGTGGTCGGATGAACAACCGACATGCCACCTTGTGCAGCTCGCCGGAGTGGGCCGAGCACATCGCGACGAACGTGCTGCCGGCGGCGGTGGGCCCGCTGAACCTCGGTGACGAGGTGCTCGAGATCGGCCCGGGCTACGGCGCCTCCACCCGGGTGCTGGTCGAGGCGGTGCCCCGGCTCACGGCCCTCGAGGTGGACGAGTCGCTGGCGGCGGCGCTCTCCACGTCGTACCCGGGAGTGACCGTGGTGCAGGGGAGCGGTGACGACCTGCCGTTCGAGGACGACCGGTTCACCGCCGTGGTCTGCTTCACGATGCTGCACCACGTGCACACGCCTCGGATGCAGGACGACCTGTTCGCGCAGGCGCGCCGGGTGCTGCGGCCGGGCGGCGTCTTCGCCGGGTCGGACAGCATCGCGAGCTCGGGGCTGAGCGGCTTCCACGACGGTGACGTCTACGTGCCCGTCGACCCAGCCAGCCTGGCCCCGCGACTCGAGGCAGCCGGCTTCACCGACGTCGAGGTCTCGGTGCCGGAGCCGGAGTGGTTCACCTTCCAGGGCCGCGCCTGAGTCAGGCCGGGAAGACGCAGAACTCGTTGCCCTCGGGGTCCGCCAGCACGGTCCAGGGGCGCTCGTGGTCACGCGGGCGAACCAGTGTCGCGCCAAGCCCGATCAGCTCGTCGACGTCGGCGGCCACGTCCCAGTGCACCCGGTTGGCCGACGTCTTGGGCTCGGTTGTCGGCTCGAAGACCAGCGGCACCGGCATGCCACGCACGCCGGCGACCTCCCAGGTGCCGGTCTCGTCGGCCTGCGAGGTGCCCTCGAGGACCCGGGCCCACCAGGTGGCCTGCGCCAGCGGGTCCAGCGCCGCCACGACGATCCCGCGCCACCGGCGGGATCGGATGTCCAGGCGGACCCGCTCGGACTTCGTGTCCACGTCGGACACCTCGTTGACCCAGACCAGGTAGAGGCCCTGGGGCCCCATCAGCCCGCCTTCGCCACGCTCGTCCGGGCGCCAGGGCAGGCCGAGGGTGCGGGCGAGGGCCGGCCCGTCGACCTCCGGGGAGACCGCGTCCAGGCAGACCTTCTTGTACGTCGTCACGCGTCCGCCTCCCCTCGATGTCCTGTCCGGCACTGCCCATCCTGGTGCCTGGGACCCCGTACCGACGATTCGTGTCCCCGCCCGACGACCTAGCCTCGGCCGGGTGAGCGCTCCGCGGGCCCGGCCAGGGCCGACCCGGGCCGAGCTGCTTGCCTGCGAGGGGCGGACGCTGGCGCCCGTGGTGCGCCGAGACCTTGACGTCCTGTTCTGCGGGATCAACCCCGGGCTCTACACGGCCTGGGCGGGTCATCACTTCGCCCGGCCGGGCAATCGGTTCTGGCCGTGCCTGGCTGCCTCCGGGTTCACGCCGCGTTTGCTCGCCCCGCACGAGCAGGCTGACCTGCTCGACCTCGGCCTCGGCATCACCAACGTCGTGGACAGGGCCACCGCCACCGCCGCCGAGCTCGGCCGCGCGGAGCTGCAGGAGGGCGGCATCCGCCTGGTCGCCTTCGTGCGGCGGTGGCGACCGGCGTACCTCGCGGTGCTCGGGGTGACGGCCTACCGTGCCGCGTTCGCGGAGCCGAAGGCGACGTTGGGGGAGCAGCCGCGCACGATCGGTGCCACCCGGCTGTGGGTGCTGCCCAACCCGTCGGGGCTGAACGCGCACTACCAACCGCCGGCGCTAGCGGCCATGTTCGCCGAGCTGCGGGCTGTGGTCAGCGCGAGCGCCGGCGGGCGATGACGTCCCGGATGGGCGGTACGACGACGCCCTCGTGGGCCAGCCGGGCCCGCACCTTGCGGCGAGTCGTGAGGATGCCGGCGATGCCGATCGCCCAGATCAGGTACTGCGCCGAGAGAGCGACGCGGAAGTCGTCCAGCGGGTAGCCGTGGCCGGTGTCGGAGCCGAACAGGTCCAGACCGATGCCGACCAGCAGCATGGTGACCAGCGAGGCGAGGAAGCCGCCGACGTTGACGATGCCGGTCGCGGTGCCGAGCCGAGCCGGCGGGTTGAAGCTGCGGGCGAAGTCGAAGCCGATCATCGAGCCGGGCCCGCCGAGCGCCAGGGTGACGACCAGCGCGACCAGCAAAGCCGTCGGGGCCTGCCCCGGCCAGGACAGCACGACCGTCCACGCCGTGATGTTCAGCCCGACGATGGTGAGCACCAGCCAGGACCGGCGGAGCGGGTGCCGCTGCACCATCACGCCGAGGAACGGAGCCGCGAGGGCGCCGACGAGCACGAGCAGCGTGAACAGGGCGGACGCGCTCCCCCGGGTCAGGCCCTCGCCGGAGACGAGGAACGGGTACCCCCACAGCAGTGCGAAGACGGTGCCGGAGAACTGGGTGGTGAAGTGGGTCCAGAGGCCGAGCCGGGTGCCGGGGTGCTGCCAGGCGGAGCGCAGGTCGTGGCCGGCCTGCCGCAGTGTCACGGCGTCGTGCCGGCGCAGGGAGCCGCTGGGGGAGTCGCGGACGACAAGCACGACCAGGATGCCGACCAGGACGCTGAGGCCCGCCGCCGCCAGGAACGCCGAGGTCCAGCCGGACAGGTGCAGCAGCGCGACGAACGGGACCGCGCTGAGCAGCTGACCGACCTGCCCGAGGATGCCGGTGACCTGGGTCATCACCGGGACCCGCCGCGGCGGCAGCCAGGCCGTCACCACCCGCAGCATGCTGATGAACGTCACCGCGTCGCCGGCGCCGACGAGCACCCGACCGACCAGGGCAAGCGGCACGTTCGGGCTGACGGCGAGCAGCGCCTGGCCGAGCGCCATGAAGGCGGCGCCGGTGGCGATCAGGGCGCGTGGGCCGAACCGGTCGAGCAGCAGCCCCGCCGGCACCTGCAGGCCGGCATAGACCACCAGCTGCACCACGGTGAAGCTCGCCAGCACGCTGGCCGAGGT
>JAVEDA010000456.1 GCA_030841195.1 Actinomycetota bacterium
GCCCGATGACGTAGTCGAACCGTCCCGAACGGATCTTCAGCCCGTACCGGCCGTACGCCGGGCCGAGGTCCGGCCGGACCACCCGGCCTTTGACCGCGGAGCGGATCCGGGTCCCGCACGGCATGAACATGTCGATGCCGTGGTGCTTGCCCGGTCTGGCCCGAGGGCAGGACGCGTCCCGCGGGTAGTACGGCGCGCGGGTGCAGCCGAACGGGGTCATCTCCTGCCAGGCCCCGTCGTACCACGGCGAGGCGTAGTAGCGATGGTCGGTGGTGAACACGAAGTCCGGGTCGGGGGACGGTGGTCTGCCGCCGGTCTCGACGGCCGCCGCACCCGCCCCGGTCGAGAGGGCGGCGACGACGGCGATCATGGCGACGACGCGGCCGACCCAGCCGCCACTCAACGGCCGCCGGCCGACATCGGCGTGACGTCGAAGGCGCCAACGGCCTCGGCGCGGGCGATGACCGGTCGACAGCCGAGGCGATCACCGATCGTGCGCGCCTCGTCGACGGCAGCTGCCGCACCGGCCGGGTCACTGTGTGCCGCGAGGTACTCGGCGTGGTCCAGCAGTCCCTGCGCGAGCAGGTGCGGTGGGCTCATCTCCCGCATTCCGGTCAGAGCGGACTCGAAGGCCACGCCCGCGTCGTCGGACCCCTCGGCAGCGGCCCGCCGGGCCAGTACGAGCAGCCGCTCGGCCCGCAGCATCGGAGACAGGAGACCGGGCAACTCGATCGGCAGCAGTGCAAGCAGCCGGTCCACAGCCTCTGCGTCGCCGCGGTCGAGCGCGATGCGCGTCGCCAGCGGCCAGCACCAGCGCAGCACCTCGTGCGCGAGACCCAGCGGCCCGAGGTACGACAGAGCATCGAGGCAGTGCTCGAACGCCTCGGCCGGCCGTTCTTGGGCCGCGGCGGTCAAGGCGGCGCCGGACGCCAGGGCGCTGAGGTCCTCCGGATCGTCGCTGTCGCGCAGCACGGTGAACCGAGCCATCAGGCTGGCGGCGGCCGCCCCGTCCCCGCGCAGAGCGGCGAGCAGAACCTTGCCCCAGAGCACGAGCTCGACGGTCTCGGCGATCGCGTCCGCTTCGCCGCCCGGCGCCAGCATGTCGGCGGCTTCGTCCCACTCTCCCATCTCGATGAGCATCTGCACGAGGTTCACCACGCAGATGGCCATCGCGCGGCGATCACCCGCACGGCGGGTGGCCGACAGCCCCTGCCGAGTCACCTCGGCGGCCTCGGCGGGGTCCTGCGCCATGAGCGTGTTGCCGAGGTTGATGATGTATTGCAAACGCTGGGACGTGCGCCCGGCCGCTTCGGCCAGCCGGATGGCCTCACGCTGGTGCAGTACTGCCTCGGCCAGGCGCGAGGTCCGGGACAGGTACACGCCGCGGGTGTGGAAGACGCCTGCCATGACCTCCGGCCCAAGTCCCAGGCCCTGGGCAAGGCGGAGAGCCTCGACGGTCGCGTGGTCAGCCTCGGGTGTCCCGGCGAACGCCTCTAGCAGGGCGAGCTGGTCCATCGCCGTGACCGTGTCCGCATCCGGGTTTTCCCGTAGCACTGCGATTGCCTCGGCGAAGGTCTGGCGGGCGTCGGTGTAGCGACCCATCCGCATCTGGCCGCGCGCGAGCAGGGTCCGGGTGCGCTCGGCGGCGCGGTCGTCGCCGAGCGCCAGGTAGCGGGCGACGGTCGGCTCCGCGAGCTCGATGACCGGAACAGCAGAGCCGGAGTCGTATTCGCTGGCCGCCGCCCGCTCGAAGAGAGAAGCTGCCCGTCGCGCGTCGCCGCCGGTTGCCTCCACCAGCCCGGCCGCCTCGGCGAAGCTGCGGGCCGCGCGGTCGGGTGCACCGGTGCGGGCGGCGCGCTCGGCGCCGCGGACGAGAGCCGCGAGAGCCATCTCGCGCAGCTCATCGATGTCTTTGTCGTCGGGCACCGCGGCGAGCGCGTCGAGGTAGTGCCGGGCGACGACGTCGACGACCTCCTCGCCGTCGTTCGGGAAGGTCGCGCGCAGGTGCGCCGCCACCGCGAGGTGTCGGACCTTGCGGTCTCGGCGGGAGAGCGTCTCGTACGCGACCTGCCGGAGGAGGTCCTGTGCGAAGCGGTAGCTGCCGCGCTCGGGAGAGAGGGGGTCCGCCGAGACCGTGAGCACCTCTCGCCGCAGCAGCTCGGCCAGGCGGCCGTGTACGACGTCCGGCTCGACGTCGGACACCGCCACGAGCGCCTCTTCCGGGAACGTCGTTCCCAGCACCGCCGCGTCGGCGACCAGCCGCCGCACATCCGGCGCCAGCGCATCGAGGCGGGCTGCCAGCAACGCGTGCAGGCTGTCCGGGACGTGCAGCTCCCCGACATCGCCGACCAGCCGGTACACCCCGTCGATGGGCTGCACCACGTCCCGGTCGACCAGCGAGCGGACCGTCTCAACGGCGTACAGCGGCACGCCCTGCGCCCGGGCCACGATGGCGTCCCGGGCCTTCACGGGCATCCCGGGAACGAGGGCATCCACGAGCGGCCGCATCGACGCGTCGTCCAAGGGGTCGAGGGTGAGCAGCACCCGATTGCGTCCGGTACCGAAGCCAGGCCGGACGCCGTCCAGCTCGGGTCGGGTAAGGACCAGCACGTACACGGGCAGGTCGCGGGACCAGTCGACGAGGTGGTCGAGGAAGTCCAGCAGGCCGCGGTCGGCGTGCTGGGCGTCTTCCACCATGAGAACGACGGGCTCGCGCGCGGCCATCCGCTCGACGAAGATCCGCCAGCCGGCGAACAGCTCGTCGCGGGACAGCTCGGCCCCCGTGTCAGCGGTGAACGGGACGCCGAGCAGCCGGGCCAGCCGCGTCCCGACGTACACACGCTCGCTCTCGTCGGGAACCCACTCCGCCAGGCCCTGCACGAGCTTGCTCGCGGCGAGCTCCGGCCGATCATCCTCGGCGATCCCCAGTCGCTGCCGCATCATCTCGGCCAGCGCCCAGAAGGACACCCCCTCCCCGTAGGACAGGCAGCGGCCGTGGTGCCAGTTCACGAGGTCGACCAGACCGTCCACGTACATGCGGAACTCCCAGCCGAGCCGCGACTTGCCGACGCCCGCTGGGCCGGAGAGCACGACCATCCGCGGGGTGCGCCGCTCGGCCGCCGCATGGAACAGCTCGCGGATCGTGCGCATCTCGGCGTCCCGGCCCGTGAGCGGCGCCTCG
>JAVEDA010000513.1 GCA_030841195.1 Actinomycetota bacterium
GTCGCAGCAGGACCTCGGCCGCTTCCTGGAGCTGACGCGGGAGCACCCGCACCATTCGGCCTGGCTGTTGCTGGCGACCACCGGCCTGCGCCGGGGCGAGGCCTTGGGCGTGTCATGGTCCTCGGTCGGGCTGGACGACGTCCGCCTGTCGGTCAGCCGGACTCTGGTCGACCTCGACGGCGACCTGCCCGTGTGGTCCGACCCGAAGACGGCCCGTGGCCATCGGTCGATCGCGCTCGACCCCGGAACGATTTCCGCCCTGCGGGCCCAGAGGGTCGCCCAGGCACATGAGCGGCTCATGTCCGGCGCGGAGTACGTCGACCACGACCTGGTCTTCGCGCGACCAGACGGCCGGCCCTGGCACCCGGAGCGCTTCTCCCGGACGTTCACCGAGCAGGTCGCCCGTCGCGGTCTGCCCCCGTTGTCCGTGCACGGTCTCCGCCACTCGTGGGCGACCCTTGCGCTGAAGGCCGGCGTGCACCCGAAGGTCGTCCAGGAGCGGCTCGGTCACTCGACCATCGGCATCACTCTCGACGTCTACAGCCACGTCCTGCCATCGATGGAGACCGACGCCGCCGACCGAGTCGCGGCACTGATTCTCGGCGTGCAAGCGGGCGCCGGAGAGCGCCGAAACAGCAGAGCCGTTCGAGGACTTGTGACCAATGTGTGACCAGTCGGCCTTCAGACACCTGAATCACAAGAGCCGCAGGTCTGTGACCTGCGGCTTCGTGTCGAGCGGTGTGTGTCCGAGGGGGGACTTGAACCCCCATGCCCGGTAAAGGGCACTAGCACCTCAAGCTAGCGCGTCTGCCAATTCCGCCACCCGGACGAGGTGTTGTAACGCCGTGGTCGACCTAGTGAGGCCGCCCGGAGCGCGTCAGCAACCTTAGCAAAGACCCCACCGCCCGGACTCCACCCGACGGGGACCGCCGGCCACCGCCGTGGGGCAGGATGGCGGCGCACTCACAACGGGCGGCAAGATGGCGCCCGCGAGACCGCCACGGCAGGAGGAGGCCCCTTGTCCGAGCCCCGCACCGACGTCCCTAGCGCGCAGGACGAGGTCGTCGAGATCTGCCGCGACCTGATCCGGATCGACTCGTCCAACTACGGCGACGACAGCGGGCCGGGGGAGCGGGCAGCGGCGGAGTACGTCGCCGAGAAGCTGGCCGAGGTGGGGTTGGAACCCGCCATCTTCGAGTCGGCCGACCGGCGTACCAGCCTGGTGGTGCGGTTCGAGGGCGAGGACACCAGCCGGCCCGGGCTGCTGATCCACGGTCACCTCGACGTCGTCCCGGCGCAGGCCTCGGACTGGACCCACGACCCGTTCGCGGGCGAGGTCGTCGACGACTGCGTCTGGGGACGCGGCGCGGTCGACATGAAGGACATGGACGCGATGGTGCTCGCCCTGGTCCGGCAGATGCGACGCGAGGGACGCAAACCGCCGCGCGACCTCGTGCTGTGCTTCCTGGCCGACGAGGAGGCAGGGGGCAAGCTCGGCGCGCACTGGATGGTCGACAACCACGCCGAGCACTTCGAGGGAGTCAGCGAGGCCATCAGCGAGGTCGGCGGCTTCTCGTTCACAGCAGGGAGCGAGCGGGTCTACCTGCTGGAGACGGCGCAGAAGGGCATCCACTGGCTGCGGCTCGTGGCCGAAGGGCGTGCCGGTCACGGCTCGATGGTCAACGACGACAACGCCGTGACCGCTCTGGCCGAGGCGGTCGCCCGGGTCGGCCGGCACGAGTGGCCGCTGCGGATGACTCCGACCGTGGAGCAGTTCCTGCAGCAGATGGGCGACGTGCTGGGCATCGAGGTCGACCTGGCCGACCCGGAGCCCGCGCTGGCCAAGCTCGGCAACCTGGCCAAGATCGTCGGTGCCACGCTGCGCAACACCGCCAACCCGACCTTCCTCAAGGCCGGCTACAAGCACAACGTGATCCCGCAGTCGGCCGAGGCGTTCATCGACTGCCGGTTCCTGCCCGGTCTCGAGGACGAGCTGCTGGCCACCATCGACGAGCTGATCGGGCCGGACATCCGGCGCGAGACCGTGATCCAGGACATCGCCTACGAGACGACGTTCGACGGAGCGCTGGTCGACGCGATGGTGGCCTCCCTGCAGGCCGAGGACCCGGGCGCGCGGGTGGTGCCCTACTGCCTCTCCGGCGGGACCGACAACAAGTCGTTCAGCCTGCTCGGCATCAGGGGCTTCGGCTTCTCCCCGTTGCGGCTGCCGGCCGACCTCGACTTCAGCGGCTTGTTCCACGGGGTCGACGAGCGGGTGCCGGTGGAGTCGCTCAGGTTCGGCGTGCGGGTGCTGGACCGGTTCGTCGGCGCCAGCTGAGGCCACCGCCGCCGCGGGCGGCGAGCGACCGGCGTACGTCCGGCGAAAGTCGTGCGTGACCCCCGGCAGGGACGCTCGTTGTAGGAGGCAGAACCTGCCCCGGAGGACCCATGTCATCCCTGCCGCTCCGCCTGCTCACCCTCACTGCGCCGCCGGCCACCCCGCGGCGCCCCCAGACTGCCGCGGCGACGGAACGGCAGGCCGTCGTCGCGGCGCAAACTCGCTCCTGACGACCACGCGGTCGTCAGGACACACGGACCGCTGACTGCCTAGCGGCGGTTGCCGCTGCGCGCCGCGACCTCCCGGTCGCGCAGGTCGACGTCGGCGCCGTCGGTCCGCAGCCGGCTGTGGCGGTAGCCGTAGAGGGCATACACGACCAGGCCGACCGCCATCCAGACGAAGAACCGGAACCAGGTGACCGTCGTCAGGTTGAGCATCAGGTAGAACGACGCCAGCACCGACAGGATCGGCACCAGCGGCACCATCGGGACCCGGAACGAGCGCTCGAGATCGGGCTGGGTGCGGCGCAGGATCACCACGCCGATCGACACCACGATGAAGGCGAACAGCGTGCCGATGTTCACCAGCTTGGCGAGCTCCTCGAGCGGAAGCAGCGCCGCCATCACGGCGATCACGACGCCGGTGGTCACGGTCGTGCGCAGCGGGGTGCCGGTGCGCTCGTTCACCGTGGCGAAGGTGGGCGGCAGCAGGCGGTCGCGAGCCATCGCGAAGAAGACCCGGCTCTGGCCGATCATCAGGATCATCATCACGGTGGTCAGCCCGGCCAGGGCGCCGATCGAGATGATGGTGGCGATTGTCGGCTTGCCGACGGAACGGAAGGCCTCGGCCAGCGGGGCCTCGACCGAGATCTTGTCGTACTTCACCATGCCGGTGATGACGAGCGAGACCGCGACGTAAAGCACCGTGCAGATGGCCAGCGAGCCGAAGATGCCCCGCGGCAGGTCGCGCTGCGGGTTCTTCGTCTCCTCCGCGGCGGTCGCGACCACGTCGAAGCCGATGAACGCGAAGAACACCAGGGCTGCCGCCGTGATGATGCCGGCGATGCCGAACGGGCCACCCGTCGAGAGTCCGAGGTCCTGCAGCAGCGACGGGTCGGGCGGGTCGGACTTGGCGCCCTGCGAGCCCGCAGGCGGGATAAACGGGGAGTAGTTGCTGACCTTGATGAAGAAGAGGCCGGCCACGATCACCAGCAGCACGATGCCGACCTTGATGGTCACGATCACGGCGTTCACCTTGGCCGACACGTTGATACCGAGGCAGATGACGCCGGTGAGAACCAGCACGATGGCCGCCGCGACCAGGTTGTGGCCGTCGCTGTAGATCGACTCTGGCAGGGTGATGCCCGCCTGCTTGGCGACGTCGGCGAAGTACGTCGACCAGCCGGAGGCCACCGTGGCGCTGCCGAGCGCGAGCTCGAGGATCAGGTCCCAGCCGATGATCCAGGCGAACACCTCGCCGAGCGTGGCGTAGGAGAACGTGTAGGCGCTGCCGGCCACCGGCACGGTGGAGGCGAACTCCGCGTAGCAGACCGCCGCCAACGCACAGGCAATGCCGGCCACCACGAAAGACAGGGCGACCGCGGGACCGGCCTCGACGCCGGCGGCCTCTCCGGTAAGTACGAAGATCCCGGTGCCGATCACGACACCGACGCCGAAGACCGTGAGGTCCAGCGCGGACAGGGAGCGGCGCAGCTTGTGGCCGGGCTCCTCCGTGTCCCTCATCGACTGCTCGACCGTCTTGGTCCTGGTCAGGTTCATGCGGTCACCGCCCCGTCACAGATCAGCTACCGGCTGTAATGCCCCCGTCACGGGTCCGGCAACCCCGACGCGCCTACCCGGTACGGACGACCCGGATCACTCGGCGCCGGAGCACGACCTTGCGGCTGCCGTCGGCGAACAGGCGGAGCCGGGCGAGCTCCCAGTGGCCGTACTCGGCATGGTCGGTCAGCAGCCGTCGTGCGGCGCCTCGGCTGGTGCCGCGCGGCAGGTACAGGTGCTGGTACTCCCAGTCCGCCATCGCGACCATTGTGGCGCACCGATCCGGCGCATCCGGGGAGAACCTGGTCAGCGGTCGGGGTAGCCCGTCGGAGGCGCCGATACCTCATCCAGCGCGCTGCGGATCTCGGCCGGCAGGGTCAGCCGCTCGGACTCGAGCGAGCCCTTCAACTGGGCCGCGGTCCGCGCCCCCACCACGGGAGCGGTCACACCCGGCGCGTCGCGCACCCAGGCCAGGGCCACTTCCAGCGGGGACGCGTCCAGCCCGTCCGCCGCCGTGCACACCGACTCGACGATCCGCCGGCTCCGGTCGTCGAGGAAGCGCTCGATGAAGCGCGCGAAGTGCGGCGACGCCGCGCGGGAGTCCGCGGGTGTCCCGGAGCGGTACTTGCCGGTCAGGACCCCGGCGCCCAACGGCGACCACGGCAGCACCCCCAGCCCGAGAGCCTCGGCGGCCGGCAGCACCTCCCGCTCGATCCCGCGCTGGAGCAGCGAGTACTCGACCTGGGTCGACACCAGCGGCGCCCGACCGGGGACCACGGACTGCATCGTGACGGCCCGGCCGGTCTGCCAGCCGGAGAAGTTCGAGATCCCGGCGTAGAGGGCCCGCCCCGTGGACACCGCGTGGTCGACCGCCGACAGAGTCTCCTCCAGCTCGGTCTCGTCGCTCCACGCGTGCACCTGCCACAGGTCGACGTGGTCGGTGCCCAGCCGCTGCAGCGACCCGTCCAAGGAGTCGAGCAGGGCCCGGCGGGAGGTGTCCACGACCCGTTCGCCGGTACGCCGGGAGATGCCCGCCTTGGTGGCGAGGACCACTTCCTCGCGATCGACCGCCGAGCCCAGCAGGCCGCCGATCACTCGCTCCGACTCGCCGTCGCCGTAGCCCGCCGCCGTGTCGAGCAGGGTGCCCCCGGCCTCGAGGAAGATCCTGAGCTGGTCGCCGGCCTCGTGCTCGTCGGTGTCCCGGCCCCAGGTCATCGTCCCCAGGGCCAGCCGGCTGACCTTCAGGCCGGACCGGCCCAGCCTGCGCTGCTCCATGGTCGCAACCTACCGACGTACCTGCCTGGTCGTGGGTGAGCCCACGCCGATCGCTAGGGTCGGCGGCCATGGGATCCCTGCGGCTCGGTGTGAACCTCGGCTACTGGGGTGCCGGCAACGACAAGGACAACCTGGTGCTGGCCCAGGAGGCCGACCGGCTGGGCTACAGCTCGGCCTGGGCTGCGGAGGCCTACGGCTCGGACGCTGCCACGGTGCTCTCCTGGGTGGCCGCCCAGACCGAGCGGATCGACATCGGCTCGGCCGTGTTCCAGATCCCGGCGCGCACGCCGGCGATGACCGCGATGACCGCGGCGACGCTGGACTCGCTGTCCGGCGGCCGGTTCCGGCTGGGTCTCGGCGTCTCCGGGCCGCAGGTCTCCGAAGGTTGGCACGGGGTGCGGTTCGACAAGCCGCTGGCCCGCACCCGGGAGTACGTCGACATCGTCCGGATGGCGCTGGCCCGCGAGACGGTCCGGCACGAGGGCGAGTTCTGGACCCTGCCGCTGCCGGACGGGCCCGGCAAGGCGCTGCGGCTCACGGTGCACCCGGCCCGGGCCGACATCCCGCTCTACCTTGCGGCGATCGGTCCCAAGAACCTCGAGCTCACCGGGGAGATCGCGGACGGGTGGCTGGCCATCTTCTACGCCCCCGAGCACGCGGCCGAGCAGCTGGCGCACGTCTCCGCTGGCCGGGCCACCGCGGGCAAGGACCTGGCCGGTTTCGACGTCGTACCGACCGTCCCGGTCATCATCGGTGACGACCTGGAGGCCTGCGCGGAGCCGCTGCGCCACTACGCCGCGCTCTACGTTGGCGGCATGGGCAGCAGGACGCAGAACTTCTACAACCAGCTGGCAGTCCGGATGGGCTACGAGGAGGCCGCGGCCGAGGTGCAGGACCTCTACCTGGCCCGCAACCACCGGGAAGCGGCCGCCGCGGTGCCGTTCGAGTTCATCGACCGCACCTCATTGATCGGGCCGCGCGAGCGCATCAGGGACCGGTTGTCGGCCTACGCCGACGCAGGCGTGACCACGATCTCAGTCGCGTCGTACGCCGGCAGCCTGGACGAGCGGGTCGCGGCACTGCGCACGATGGCCGAGGTGCTCGACGAGTCCGGGCTGGGGGAGTAGCGCCCCGTGACCGACATCTCGATCCTCGACTCTGTGCTGCTCGGGGTGGTCGAAGGGCTCACCGAGTTCCTCCCCGTCTCCAGCACCGCGCACCTGACGATCGCCGAGAAGATGCTCGACCTCCCTATCGACGACAAGGGGGTCACCGCCTTCACGGCCATCATCCAGATGGGCGCGATCGCCGCCGTGCTCGTCTACTTCGCCAAGGACATCGCGCGGATCGTCTCCGCGTGGGTGGCCGGGCTGCACCGCCCGGAGGTCCGCGGCTCGTTCGACTACCGGTTCGCCTGGTTCGTCATCTGGGGAAGCGTGCCGATCGGCGTGATCGGCTTCCTGTTGCGGGACCTGGTGTCCGGCTCGTTGCGCAGCCTGTGGGTCGTCGCCGTCGCGCTCATCGGGTGGAGCGCGGTGATGGTGCTCGCCGAGGCACGCGCCACCCAGGCCCGGTCCGAGAAGTCCACCACGCTGACGGACGCTGTGGTGATGGGGCTGGTCCAGTGCATCGCCCTGGTGCCGGGTGTCTCGCGGTCCGGCGCGACCATCAGCGCCGGGCTGTTCCGCGGCCTGGACCGGGTGGCCGCGACCCGGATTTCGTTCTTCCTGTCGATCCCCGCACTGGTGGGCGCCGGGCTCTACGAGCTCAAGGACGCCGTGCAGGAGTCGGTGCCGGTCGGGGCGCTCCTGGTCGGGACCGTCGTGTCATTCGTGGTCGCCTACGTCTCGATCGCCTGGCTGCTGCGGTTCGTCGCCGGCCACAAGATCACCCTGTTCGTGCCCTACCGGGTCGGCCTCGGCCTCGTCCTGCTCGTCCTCCTGTCCACCGGGACCATCACCCCGACCTGACGGCGCGTCAGGTCTCTCACCCACCGGCCGTCGGCGCTGTTATGCGCGCAGGCGCTGGCCGCGACGCGGGTCACCCGCTCTCGCACTGTGGTGCTTCCGCTCGCAGCCCGCGCGGTCGGCGCGCTCGGCGCATCCCTCGGGCGCAGAGCGGGCCGCGGCGTCAGTGCAGGAAGCGCATGGGGTCGACGACCGTGCCGTTCTCGCGGACCTCGAAGTGCAGGTGCGGTCCGGTGGCGTAGCCGGTGGCCCCCACGATGCCGATCGGGTCGCCCTTGCTGACCTGCTGTCCCGGCCGCACCAGGAACCGGGACTGGTGGGCGTAGGCGGTGGTGATCCGCTTGCCGTCGACCATCCCGTGGTCGATGACGGTGAAGTTCCCGTACGCCGTGCTGACCACCGTCATGAGCACCCGGCCGTCGTCGGCCGCGTGGATCACCGAGCCGCCGGCGAAGTCCGTCCCGGTGTGCAGCTTGGTGTAGTGCAGGATCGGGTGGAACCGCATCCCGAACGGCGAGGTGATCGTGCCGTCGAGGGGGTGGGCGAAGGTGCCGGAGCCCTGCACCGTGTCGCCGCGACGGGCCAACGCCTGGGACAGCGCGTCGATCTGGGAGCCGAGCTGCCCCGACTCCGCGAGCCGGGCCTGGTTGAGGGCGACGTCGCTGCCGCGCGCGGCCTGCACGGCCTGCAGGGCGGTCGAGCGTTGCCCGGCGAGGGCGGTCAGCCGGCTGTTCGCGTCGGCCAGGGCCAGCTTGGCGACGTGGTAGCGAGCAGCGAGCTGCTCGAACTCCGCGCGCACCTGCTGCTGCCCCACGACGAGTGCCCCCCGCCGCTCGTCGGCGCGGGTGGCGCTGTCCTCCACCAGCCGCTGCGTCGGGGCTGCGTTGTCCGGCGTGAGTGAGTCGAGGCGCGTGTGCCAGGCGGTCGCCACCTGCTCGGCACCGGCTACGTCGTAACCCATTGCCCGGTAGAGCTGCGCGGTCTCCGCGGCGCTCTGCTTGAGCCGGGCCAGCAGCTGCTTCTGGCGGTCGATCTCGGCGATCGCCTGGTCGGCGGCGAGGAACTGCTGGCTGGCGGCGTGCAGCTGCGGGCTGGACTCGTCGTCGACCAGGTCCGCAGCAGCGGGCGTGCCGGCGATCATCGGCGTGGCGTCGGCCTGACGGCGGGCCGCCTTCTTCCGCTCGGCTGCCGTCGTCGGAGCGGCCGAGCCACCGGACGTGGCGGTGGTGCCCGAACCCGACGTACCCGAGGACGTGGATCCCGGCCCAGTGGAGCCGGACCCCGAGCCCGAGCCGCCGGAGCCGGGAAGCGAGGCGCTGGGCAGCGACGTGGTGCCGGGCAGCGACGTCGAGGGGAGCGGCACCGAGGCGGTGGGCAGCGGCAGCGGCGGAACCGACACGGTCGGCAGCGGGCTAACCGTCGGCAACGGAATGCCGAGGTCGGCCTGGGCTCCGCCGGCCGTCCCCGCGACCACGGCGGCGGCCGCTATCGCGGCGGCAGCCGTCGCGAGGGCGCTGCGGGGCGGACGCATGCTCGTTCTCCTTGCCACGGGGTCACCGTGACAAACGAGCGAGCAGCGGCTAAGTCACGCTCAGCGCGTGTGCAGCAGCGAGGCGGCGTCCGTGGCGGAGGGCAGGGCCGTCGGCAGCTTGGCCTTGACCAGGAACGGCGCCGGGTCGATCGGCTCGCCGTCGATGCGCACCTCGAAGTGCAGGTGCGGCCCGGTCGCGTAGCCCGTCGAGCCGATCACGCCGATCGCCTGCCCCTTGACGACCCGGTCGCCCGGCTTGACCCCGACCGCCGCCTGGTGGGCGTAAAGCGTTGTGATCCACAGCCCGCCGACCTTGCCGTGGTCGATGACAGTCATGTTCCCGTACGCCGTGTTGTACTCCGTGAACAGGACGACACCGTCGTCGGCGGCGTAGGCGATGCCGTCGGCCGCTGCGAAGTCGATCCCGGTGTGGATCTTGACGTAGTGCAGGATCGGGTGGAACCGCGGGCCGTAGGGCGAGGTCACGACGCCGAGGCCGGGGCGCACCATCTCGCCGGTGCCCTGCGGCGGGTTCGGCTGCTTGGCCAGCTTGGCCGCGAGGTCGCGGATCCGGGCCTCCAGGGCGCCGGAGTAAGCGACGAGCACCTGGTACTGGCGCTTGTCCTCCAGGGCCGCCTTCTTGGCCGCCTTGAAGGCGGCCGCGCGAGCCGCCACCACCGCGTTGACCTGCTGCTCGGCAGCCTTCGCCATCTCGGCCTTGTTGCTCACCGCGAGCAGCGCCGTCGCGGCGGCCGCGCGGGCCTGCTCCTGGCGCTGCCGGGCGGCCGTCATGGTGGCCTGGGCGTTGGCCAGGTCGGCCCGGTCCTCCCGCAGGTCGGCCAGCACGGCGTTGCCGGCGCTGCCGACGCTCTGCAGGAACGCAAGCCGGTCGGCGAGCTGGTTGGGTGTGGTGGAGGACAGCACGATGGCCCACTCGCCCATCGCGCCGTTGTTCTGGTAGGCCGATCGGGCCAGCCGGCCGAGGTCCTGCTCCCGGACACCGATCCGGCTCTCGACCGCACTCAGGTCACGGGTGGCGCGCTGCTCGGCGAGCACCGAGGCCTCGAGCTCGGTCTGGGCGGCCTCGTCGATGGCCTTGGCCTGCTCGAGCTGGTCGCGCGCGTCCTGCAGTGCCGTCTGCGCGATCACGAGGTCGGCCTTGGCCTTGGCCAGGTCCTTGGAGGCGGCGACCAGGGCGGCCGCGTCGTGGGCGTCCTCCTCGGCCTGCTCCTGCTGCGCCGCGGCCAGCTTCTCGGCCGCCTTGGCGCGAGCCTCGGCCTCCCTGCGCTGCTGCCGGCGGCGCTCGGCCTTGGTCTGGTGGCTCCCGTCCGCGGTGCTGCCGGTGGCCGTGGGCGACGGGCTGGCGCTGCCCGTGGGAGTGGGGTCGGACGCCGACGCCGGGAGCCCCGAGCTGAGCAGGAGGCACACCGCGGTGGCCACGACCGCGGCCGTCACCGCGGCACGCCGCACCGGCACCGCTCGCATCGTGCTTCCCCACCCCTGGTCCGTGCTGCGCGCGTCCCCGCGCCTTCCCCCGCGGACCATGGTGACCCGCTTGACGTGCTCTTGGTAGTGAAATGCCTCAGACCGCGCAGACAAAACGCTATGGATCAGGGTATGGCGGACATCCGGGTTAGGCCATCAGAGCAAGCGTCGATGCCAGCCGTCACAGCCAGTGGTTGCGCTTGAACCCGCGGTAGAGGCTGAGGCAGATGACGGCCATGAAGGCCAGCACGCCCGGGTAGCCGAACTGCCACCGCAGCTCCGGCATGTGGTCGAAGTTCATCCCGTAGATGCCCGCGATAGCTGTGGGCACCGCGGCGATCGCCACCCAGGCCGAGATCCGGCGCATGTCCTCGTTCTGCTGGACGCTGACCTGGGCGAGGTTCGCGTTGAGCACCGAGGTGAGCAGGTCGTCGAAGCCCTGGACCTGCTCGGACACCCGGACCGCGTGGTCTGCGATATCCCGGAAGAAGGGCTGCATCCGCTCGTGCACGTGCGGCACCGCGCCGCTGGCCAGCCGAGTCATCGGCTCGACCAGGGGCAGCACCGCGTGCCGGAACTCGATCACCTCGCGCTTGAGGTTGTAGATCCGTCCGCCCGAGTTGTTGCGCTCGGTGGAGAAGATCTGCTGCTCGACCTCCTCGATGTCCTCCTCCAGAGCAGCGGCGATCGCCTGGTAGTCGTCGACGACCTTGTCCGCGATCGCGTAGAGCACCGCCGACGGGCCGCACTCGAGCAGGTCGTGCTGTGCCTCGAGCCGTTTGCGCAGGTTCGTCAGGGCCCGCCCCTTCCCGTGCCGCACAGTCACGATGAACGAGTCCCCGACGAAGGCCATCAGGTCGCCGAGCTCGATCTGCTGGGACTCCTCGTCGTAGCGCACCGTCTTGAGGACCACGAACAGCGAGTCGTCGTACTCCTCGACCTTCGGTCGCTGGTGGGCCTTGAGGGCGTCCTCGATGGCCAAGGCGTGCAGCGAGAACTCGGCGGCCACCTTGGCGAGCTCCCCGGCAGTGGGGTCGTGCAGCCCGACCCACATGAAGCTGCTGCCTTGCGCCCGGGCGATGTCGAGGGCGTCGGAGAAGTCCTCGGGAGACACCTCACGCACCCCGTGGTGGTAGAGCGCGCAGTCGACGATCACCGGCCCATTGTCACCCGTAGAGTTGGCGGTCGTGACCACAGTCCTGCTCGTCCGGCACGGCCGCACCACGGCCAACGGCGCCGGCGTGCTGGCCGGCTGGACCGAGGGCGTCGGACTGGACGACACCGGCCGCACCCAGGTGACCGCGCTGGCGGCCCGGCTGACCGGCGTACCGCTCGCTGCCGTGGTGACCAGCCCGCTGCAGCGCTGCCTGGAGACCGTCGAGCTGATGCTCGCGGGGCACGACCCGGTGGAGCGGCACGTCGACGACCGGCTGGGCGAGGTGCGCTACGGCGACTGGACCGGGGGCGAGCTGAAGAAGCTGGCCAAGGACCCGCTCTGGAAGGTCGTCCAGTCGCACCCGTCCGCGATGACGTTCCCGGGCGAGGGCGGTGAGTCGATGCGCGACATGCAGGCCCGCGCGGTCGATGCCGTGCGGGACTGGAACGCCCGGCTCGGCGACGACGCCGTCTACGTCGTCGTCTCGCACGGCGACGTCATCAAGTCGGTGCTGGCCGACGCCCTCGGCATGCACCTGGACCAGTTCCAGCGG
>JAVEDA010000196.1 GCA_030841195.1 Actinomycetota bacterium
GGCGTCCCGACCCGGGTGCTGCAGAAGTCCGGTGGTCTCACCGAGGACGAGTTCGCCGCGATCCAGCGGCACCCGATGCAAGGCCTAGAGATCGTCCGGGAGATCGAGTTCCTGGACGAGGCGAACGCCGGGATCATGCACCACCACGAGCGGATCGACGGTCTGGGCTACCCGATGGGCCTGGCCGGGGACCGGATCCCGGAGTTCGCCCGGGTGATCGCAGTGGCCGACGCCTTCGACTCGATGACCACCACCCGCTCCTACCGCGGCGCTCGCACCCTCGAGGCGGCTGTCGCCGAGCTGCGACGGTGCGCCGGGACCCAGTTCGACCCCGCGATGGTCGAGGCCCTGGTGCGCGGCCTGGACGAGCATGGCTGGGACCCGGAGACAGTTCCCGTCTTCATCGCGCCGGAGCCGGACGAGGTGTTCGACCAGGACCAGCGCGCCTACGACCACGACGACCCGACCGGCTCCCTGGTCGAGGAGCAGTCATGACGTCGATCCGCCGTCGACTGGACGACGCCGGCACCATGGGGTTCCTCGTCGTCGTCGCCTCGGCAACGCTGCTGGCGAACATCGCGGTGGTCGACACCGCGTCGCCCGGACCGTTCGTCGACCCGCGCCTGGCGCTGGCGTTCGGAGCGTTCATGGCCTTCGGGGAGCTCGTGCGCATCACCCTCCCCGGTGGCCGGGACGCGGCGCCGATCGGGACGGCAGGCGCGCTCGGCTATGTCCTGCTGACCCGGGTTCCGGGGGACGTCGCGGACCACTCCGCGCTCCAGGTGGTCACTGTCGTCGTCGTGGCGATGCTGGTCGGGATGGCGCCCCACATCGCCGTCGGCCGGGCCCCGGCCCTCGACAGCCTGGCCCGCCGGCTGCTCAGCGTCGGTGCGGCCGCGGCGATCTTCCGTGGTTCGGGCCTGGACGAACGCGTCAACCAGTGGCGCGGACCGGGTCTGGCAATGGTCCTCGTCGGTGTGGTGCTCGCCACGCTGGTCGTCGACGCGGTGCTCGCCGCGGCGGTCCGGGCCGGTGCCGACGGTGCCCCGTTCTCGGCCGTGTTGCGCAACGAGGTGCGGGCCCAGATCGGCATCGGCTCCGCCATCGGCGCGACCGGCGCGCTGATCGCTCTCGCCGCCACCATCATGAACCTCTGGGCACTTCCGGTCTTCGTTGTGCCGCTGCTGCTGACGCAGTTCGCCTTCCGCCGCTACGCCGCGATCCGACAGTCGACCCGGCAGACCATCCGCGCCCTTTCCAAGGTGACCGAGCTCGGCGGTCTGACCGAGGCCGGGCACTCCGACCGGGTGACGTCCCTGTCCCTGGCCGTCGGCAAGGAGCTCGGCATGAGCGACGCCGAGCTGCTCGACCTGGAGTACGCCGCGCAGATGCATGACATCGGGCAGCTGTCCCTGCCCGAGCCGATCCTTGCGGGCGCCACCGTGTTCGCGGCGCCGACCGAGCAGCGGAACATCGCGATGCTCAGCGCCGAGATCATCAAGCAGACCGGCGCGCTCGACGGGGTCGCCGCCATCCTCGCCCAGCAGGCCGAGCCCTACCGGCGGGCTCACGAGGGCGGCCGGCTCGACGTACCGCTGGCGGCTCGGATCATCAAGGCCGTCAACGCCTACGACGACCTGGTCGGCAACTCCTACCAGCCCGGGGCACGTCTCGACGCGCTTGAGCGGCTACGGCTCGGCATGGCCTACGAGTACGACCCGATGGTGGTCGACTCGCTGTCCAAGACGGTGGAGCGCACGGCTCGTCTCGGCCTCTGACGGCGGCGCCGCCCGGCCGTCACCAGCAGCAGCCCGACACCGGCTGCCACCAGCACGTCGCCGGCACTGACGACCTGTGGCCGGAACGGGATCGCCACCGGCACGACGTCGCCGAGCGCAGCCAGGTGGGTGTCCGGACCGGTCGGCTCGCGCATGGCGTCGCGGGCGAGGTGCAGGTCAGCGCGGGCGATCCCCGCCCGCTCGGCTGCGGCCACCGAGACAGGCATCCCGGCGTTGAGGCCGACCACAACCAGGTTGAGCAGCAGGCCGATCCCGATGAGCGGGACGCCGGGGAGGCGGCCGTTGCCCACCAGGAACAGCCCGACGAGCGCCGTGGTGAGAACGAGCGATGCGACCCTGGCCGCGCCGGATCCGGGCGCCAGCACCGACGTACCGACTTGGACCACGGCAGCGGCGGCAAGCAGGCGCACCGCCTTGACGCGCACGTGCGTCAGCCGCGATCCGCCCGTAGCGCCTGCCACGGCAAGAGCCGCGACCGCAACGACCAGGACCAGCACCACGCCCGTTAGTCTCGCCTGCCGAACCCATCACGACGGGGAGGCCGCACCACCGTGTTTGAGACTGTGCTCGTCGCCAACCGGGGCGAGATCGCCCGACGGATCATCCGGACCGTGCAGCGGATGGGCCTGAAGGCGGTCGCCGTGCACTCCGAGGCAGACGCCAAGCTGCCCTACGTGCGCGAGGCCGACGAGTCGGTCGCGATCGGACCGGCGGCACCTGCGCAGAGCTACCGGGACGTCGAGGCTCTGCTGGAGGCGGCCCGACAGACCGGGGCCAAGGCCGTGCACCCCGGGTACGGCTTCCTGGCCGAGGACGCCGCCTTCGCCAGGCGGGTGCAGAAGGCGGGGCTGGTCTGGGTCGGCCCGTCGCCGGAGGCGATCGAGGCGATGGGAGACAAGATCCGGGCCCGCAACCTGGTCGCGGAAGCCGGCGTGCCCGTGTCGCGTGGCACGACTCGGCCGGTCGGGGACGTCGAGGAGGCCGTCCGGTCGGCCCACGACATCGGCTACCCGGTGATGGTCAAGGCCTCGGCCGGCGGCGGCGGGATGGGAATGGCCGTCGCGGGCGACGAGGGCGCCCTGCGGGTGGAGCTGGAGCGTGTCCGTGGCTTTGCGCAGCGGATGTTCGGCGACCCGTCGGTGTTGCTGGAGCGGTTCTTCCCCCGGGTCCGGCACGTGGAGGTGCAGGTCCTCGGGCTCGCCGACGGCCGGGTGGTCGCTCTGGGCGAGCGCGACTGCTCGGTCCAGCGGCGGAACCAGAAGGTGGCCGAGGAGACCCCCTCACCGGCGGTGACCCCCGAGCTGCGCGAGCAGCTGTTCGCCGCGGCGGTGCGCGCTGCCGAGGCAGTCGGCTACCGAAACGCTGGGACCGTGGAGTGCCTGCTGGACGCCGACTCCGGGGAGGTGGTGTTCCTGGAGATGAACACCCGGCTGCAGGTGGAGCACCCGATCACCGAGATGGTCACCGGTATCGACCTGGTCGAGCAGCAGCTGCTCGTCGCCGCCGGGCGGCCGGTGACCTTCGACCCCGACGCCGTGCCCGCTGCGGGCCACGCACTCGAGCTCAGGGTGAATGCCGAGGACCCGGTGCGTTTCCTGCCCGGCCCCGGCCTGATCACCGCATGGGAGGAGCCGCACGGGCCCGGGATCCGGGTCGACGCCGGCTACACCGTCGGGAACACTGTCACGCCCCACTACGACTCGCTGATGGCCAAGCTCGTGGTCCACGGAGCCGACCGGGCCGAGGCCCTCGACCGGGCCCGCGCGGCGGTGGCGGCTTTCCGGGTCGAGGGACCCAAGTGCAACCTGCCGTTCTTCGCCGAGCTGCTGGTCCACCCGGAGTTCGTCTCCGGCGACTACGACACGGGCATCGTGGCCCGGATGCGCGTCTGACCCCCTGTGGTTGGATGCCAACGGCCGGCCGGCCGGCCCTGACCTCGAGAGGAGCCCCTGGTGGCGATGGAAGTCCGGGCCGAGATGGTGGCCAACGTCTGGAAGGTCGTCGTCGCTCAGGGTGACAGCGTGGCCGACGGAGACACGCTGGTGATCCTCGAATCCATGAAGATGGAGATCCCGGTGCTCGCGGAGGGTGACGGCACGGTGGCCGCCATGCACGTCTCCGAGGGTGATGTCGTCCAGGAGGGCGACGTCATCGCGGTGATCGAGTAGGCCGACCGCCAATCGAGTGACGCCTGGGCGCTCAAGGTCGGGGACCAGCGGCCCGAAACTAGCCATTGTGAGTGGATCGGAGCTGCAGTCCGTCGTCCCCTTCCTGCGCGCACTTGGCGAGGTCGGAGGATCGGACCTGCACGTCAAGGTCGGGTCGCCGCCCCGGGTTCGCATCGACGGGAGGCTGCGCAAGCTGCAGGCGCCCAACCTGACCCCGGCTGACACCGAGCACATGGTCAGCGAGGTGCTCCGGGAGGACCTGGTCGAGGAGTTCGCCAAGAGCAACGAGGCCGACTTCGCCTACTCCATCTCCGGCCTCGGCCGGTTCCGGGTGAACGCCTTCCGCTCCCGCGGCTCGGCCGGCATGGTCTTCCGCCGGGTCAGTGTGGGCGCGATCCCGCTGGACGACCTCGGCCTGCCCCCCGTGCTGAGCGCGCTGGCCATGGAGCCTCGCGGCCTGGTGCTCGTCACCGGCCCCACCGGCTCGGGCAAGACGACCACCCTCGCGGGAATGATCGACCACATCAACAACAACCGCGAGGTCCACATCGTCACGATCGAGGACCCGATCGAAGTTCTGCACTTCGACAAGCTCTCGATGATCAACCAGCGCGAGGTACGGCTGGACACCGCCGACTTCGCCACCGCCCTGCGCGGCGCGATGCGGCAGGACCCCGACGTGATCCTGGTCGGCGAGATGCGCGACCACGAGACGGTGAAGGCGGCCCTGGCGGCCTCTGAGACCGGCCACTTCGTCATGTCGACGCTGCACACCACCGACGCGGCCGAGACCATCACCCGCGTCATCGACTTCTTCCCGCCGCACGAGCAGAAGCAGGTCCGGCTCGCGCTGGCCGGCGCCCTGCGCGGCATCATCTGCCAGCGTCTGGTGCCGCGCGCCGACGGCCAGGGCCGCTGCGTCGCGATGGAGATCTGCGTGGCCACCGGCCGGATCGCCGATGCCATCGTCGACCCGGACAAGACGGGCACGATCGCCGAGCTGTTCAAGGAGGGCGCGTACTACGGCATGCAGACCTTCGACCAGCACCTGGTCGCGCTGATCCGTGACGGCGTCATCACCCTCGAGGCAGCCATGGCGGCGTCCACCAGCCCGCACGACCTCACCGTCGAGCTGCGCCGCCTCGGCCTGGTCGCCTGACCCACGGGGCGTACCCATCGTCTGGACGCTTCCGCACCAGACACGCCGGTAGAACGGTGCGTCGGCGCCCAAACGATCACGGTCAACCGGTACGGGTGCCGTGTTGCACGCAGCGGGCCGACCAGCCGCGCGGGAGCACCTGCACCACCATCCGGCGGCGG
>JAVEDA010000062.1 GCA_030841195.1 Actinomycetota bacterium
CAGCTCACCGAGGCGCGCTGCGAGCCGAAGGCGGTGCAGCGCCCGATGCCGCCGATCACGATCGGTGGGAACGGCCCGACGCGCACCCTGCGCGCAGTGGCGCGGCACGCGCAGCAGTGGAACTCCCTCACCGGGTCCCCGGCGGAATGGCAGGGGCACCACGAGGTGCTCCTCGAGCGATGCGCAGAGATCGGCCGCGACCCGGCGGAGATCCTGTGCTCGGTAAATGCGCGGGTCGCCAAGCAGGGCACGACGAAGGACTGGGCCGCGGAGGTCGCCGACATCGCCCACGGCTACGCCGAGGTGGGCGCCGGACTGCTCGTGGTGAACGTGCCGAACCCGCACGATCCGGCGGACCTGGAACCGCTCGCCGACGCCCTGCGCCCGCTGGCCGGCTGACCAAACCGCCGAGGGTCGTCAGAGGTCGAGGGCCCAGTGGTCGCCCTCGCGGCGGAAGCCGAGGCCCTCGTAGTACGGCGCCACCATCCCCGGCGAGGTGAGCACCTGCCGGTAGCCGCGGTCGAGGAACAACCCGCTGCGCCGGTACACGAACTCGCCCGGGGTGAAGTCGCGGAACCGCGGCGTGACGTAGTCGAGCTCGACCTGCGCGACACCGTCCGCGGCCCGGCGGGCGACCAGGATGCCGACCGTCTCGGTGTCCCGCAGCACCAGGAACGCCGATCGCGGCGCACCGTCGTCGGCGACGCCGGAGAACGCCGGGAAGAACCGGCGGATGTCCTCGCCGTGCACCCGCAGCAGGTGCTGCAGGTAGGCGTCGTCGGCTCCGACCTCGAGCACCTCGTACGCCGTGTCGTCGTGCCGGTCGTGCACGAGCCGGCGGATGAACCACACGTTGATGCCGGCCAGCACGGCGTTCATCGCCACCATCGGCCAGATGCCGAGCAACGCGTTGAACGCGGTCAGCACCAGGCTGGCCACCAGGTTGAGCACCCGGAACCGCAGCACCCGCGCCTGCAGCAGCGAGTAGATCAGCAGCGCCGACCCGGCCCAGCCCAGCGCGTCCAGCCAACTCACGGCGCGGTCACCAGCCCTCGGCGTTGTGCGGCAGCGGCTCGCCATACCAGTGCTCGATCAGCCGGCGCGAGATGGAGATCGACGGCGACACGTGCAGCCGGCCGGTGCCGATGTCGGCGAGCAACGCCTCGCGGGTGTACCAGCGGGCCTCGGCGATCTCGCCGTCGTGGCGGTGCACCTCGGTGGTCAGGGCCTGGGCCGAGAAGCCGAGCATCAGGCTGGACGGGAACGGCCACGGCTGGCTGCCGAGGTAGGCCACGGTCCCGATGTCGATGCCGCACTCCTCGTGCACCTCGCGACGCACAGCGGCCTCGAGCGACTCCCCCGGCTCGACGAACCCGGCCAGGGTCGAGAACCGGCCCTCCGGCCAGGTGGTCTGCCGGCCGAGCAGCAACCGGTCGTCGGCGTCGAGGACGAGCATGATGACCGCCGCGTCGGTGCGCGGGTAGTGCTCGCTGCCGTCGACCGGGCAGCGGCGGGTGTGGCCGGCATTCTCCGGCACCGTGACCGCACCGCACCGCGGGCAGTGCGTGTGGGTGGTGTGCCAGTTGGCCAGCGACACGGCGTGCACGACCAGGCCGGCGTCCAGCGCGGGCAGGCGGGCACCGACCTCGCGCAGCCCGAGGTAGCGGGGCGCGTGCTCGTCGCCGGTGTCCGGGCCCTGCTCGAGCGCAGCGAAGTAGGCGACTCCCTCGAAGGTGCCGAGGAAGATCCGGCGGTCCTCCGGCACCTCCGGCCGGGTGTCCAGGTCCAGCCGGGGCGGCTCGCCGACGACGGCGGCGCGGCCGTCCCGCAGCCGCAGCACCCGGGTAGCCGGGTCCGCCCAGGCGGCTTCGAGCCAGGCATCGTCGGTGCGGCGGCCGGCGTCGCGGTCGACCACGGCGCGCGCCAGCGGCAGGTCCGGGAGCGCGCTGGTCACCGCGGCAGCGACCGGGCCAGGTCGGCCCAGAGGTGCGCCGCCGCCTCGGCCCCCTTGAGCAGCAGCGACACATCGACCTTCTCGTTGGGCGCGTGCCACCCGTCCTCCGGCAGGCTGATCCCGAGGAACACGACCGGCGCGCCGGTGACGTCCTGCAGGTCGGCCTCCGGACCCGAGCCGCCCTCGCGGGTGTAGAGGACGTCGGTGCCGAAGGCCGCGGCCATCGACCGGGTGACGGCCTGCAGCGCCGGGTGGTCCAGCGGCGTGACGCACGGCCGGACCCCGGGGCCGTACCAGGTCATCGCCCACTCGATGCCGGGCGGCACGACGGTGCCCAGCCAGGTCTCGAACTTGCGCTGGATGTCCCCCGGCTCCTGGCCGGGGACAAGCCGGAACGACACCTTCGCGTGCCCCTCCGACGCGACGATGGTCTTGTGCCCGGCGCCGGTGTAGCCGCCCCAGACGCCGTTCACCTCGGCCGTGGGCCGGGCCCACACCCGCTCCAGGGTGGTGAACCCTCTCTCGCCGTACGTCGTGTCGCTGCGGGCGTTCACCAGCCAGGCCTGCTCGTCGTAGGGCAGCTTCGCGATCAGAGCGCGCTCCTCGTCGGTCAGCTCGACCACGCCGTCGTAGAAGCCGTCGATGGTCACGTGCCCGGCGTCGTCGTGCAGGGCCGCGAGCAGCCTCGCCAGCTCGGTGAGCGGGTTGCGGATCGCGCCGCCGAACGACCCCGAGTGCACGTCGCCGGACGGGCCGCGCAGGTCGAGCTGCCCGTCGGTCATCCCGCGCATGCCGACGCAGACGGTCGGGGTCTCGCGTGACCACATGCCGGTGTCGGAGACCACCACCACGTCGGCGGCGAGGCGGTCGGCCTTCTCCTTGAGCAGGGCGGCGAAGTGCGGCGAGCCGGACTCCTCCTCACCCTCGACGACCAGCTTGAGGTTGACCGCCGGGCTGGTACGACCGGTCGCCGCGAGGTGCGCGCGGACGCCGAGGGTGTGGAACCAGACCTGTCCCTTGTCGTCGGCCGCGCCCCGCGCGTGCAAGCGGTCGCCGTCGATGGTCGGCTCGAACGGCGGGTGCTCCCACAGCTCCAGCGGCGTCACGGGCTGCACGTCGTGGTGGCCGTAGACGAGGGCGGTGGGCGCGCTGGCGTCGTCGCTGGGCCACTCGGCGAAGACGGTCGGCAGGCCCGCGGTCTCCCACACCTCGACCGTGGGGAACCCGGTGTCGCGCAGCGCCTGGGCCAGGTGCTCGGCCGACCGGCGTACGTCCGGGTGGTGGTCGGGATCGCCCGAGATCGACGGGATGCGCAACCACTCGACCAGGCCCGCGACCATGTCGTCGGCACCCGCGGCCACGGCGGTGCGGACGGTTGTCTCGGTGTCGGTCGTCATGCGCGGAACCCTACGACCGACCCCGGCACGTAAGGTCGGGCGGTGCGCCTCGCGACCTTCAACCTGCTCAGCGGGCGGTCGGTGCCGGACGGCGAGATCCGCACCCAGGACCTGGTCGACGCGGCCACCGAGCTGGACGCCGACGTCGTCGGCCTGCAGGAGGTCGACCGCCACCAGGACCGGTCCGGTGGCGTCGACCAGACAGCAACCGTGGCGGACGCCCTGGGCGCGCGGTGGAGCCGGTTCGTGCCGTCGGTCGACGGCACTCCCGGTGCGTCCTGGACGCCCTCCACCGACGAGGACGGGTCGGTGACGACCGGTCCCACGTACGGCGTGGGGCTGGTGTCGCGGTTCCCGGTGCTGTCGTGGCAGGTGCGCCGCTTCGGCCCCGCGCCGATCGGGCTGCCCCTGCTGGTGCCCGGCCGCCGCGGGCTCACGCTGGTGCCGGACGAGCCGCGGCTCGCGCTGGCCGCCGTGATCGAGGGGCCGGCCGGGCCGGTCACGGTGCTGACCGCGCACCTGTCGTTCGTGCCCGGGTGGAACGTGCGGCAGCTGCGGGCGATCGCACGGTGGGCGCAGTCGATGCCGGCCCCGCGGTTCCTGGTGGGCGACTTCAACCTGCCCGGCGCGGTGCCCCGGCTGGTGACCGGCTGGACCCAGCTGGCCCGGGTCCCGACGTACCCCTCGTGGCGGCCGCGGGTGCAGCTCGACCACGTGCTGGCCGACCGGCCCACCTCGGTCGACGCGGCGCACGCGTTGCGGTTACAGGTCAGCGACCACTGCGCGCTGGCCGTGGACCTGGCGCCAGGGCGCGCGGCTCACTGGTAGGAGATCATCACCGGCTGCGGCCGCCGGGCCATCGTCCTCGCGGGCGAGAACATCGGGTGGTCCTCGTCGTAGAAGTTCTTCCAGCCCAGCCGGGACCCGGTGGGGCGGGCGGCCCGCACCGAACGCCAGGTGGCGAGCTTCTGCGCGGCGCCGCCCTGGCCGTCCATGTGCACGAGCAGTGCGAGCTCGGGGTGGTCGGTGCGCAGGCGCTGCTCGTGGCCGATCATCGACAGCCGGAACTGGTGCACCACGAACAGCTTCTGCGGCAGGTCGTTGGTCCGGACCACTCCGGCCAGCCAGGCCGACGTCCGGTTGATCTCGGCGGCGTCGATGCTGCCGATCTGCTGCAGCGGCCGCTGGTGCCGGCCGAGCTTCCACTCGGGGTCCACCGCGAGACCGACGTTCGGCAGCCGGAGCAGCTCGGCGTAGCGGACGGCCTGGTCGAGCAGTCCGGCCCGGCCGGGCTGGAGGTCGAGCAGAACCAGCATCCCGTGGCGGCCCGCCGCCTCGACCCACGGCCGCAGCGACCGCACGCTGGACTCCGCGGAGTAGTCGCCGTCGGAGCCGGCGGAGCGCTGCGCGACGGTGGCGATCAGCTCGAACGACGGCACCACCGGCACCGTGCTCAGGGCCCGGTAGGGCCGGGCCACCCGCTCGGCCCGCTGGATGGCCGCGGCCACTCCCTGCTCACCAAGAACGCCGAGCGAGGGGGCGCCCGGATGGCCGTACAGCGCGACCAGCCGTCGGCCGGGGAACAGCACCCGGCCGCCGCCGGGCAGCTCGACGGGGGGCTCCTGCACGACCGGAACCGCCACCGCCGCTGGCGGTCTGGGCCGGGCCGTCAGGTGGCCACCGTCCGGCGGCACCTGGGCCGGCGTGGGTGCTGCGCCCAGCAGCATGGCCGCGAGCAACACCGTGACCGCGACGATCCCCGTCCTGCTGCGCACCGGACCACTGTGGCCGTCGGGGGTGCTGATGACGGGCAGGACGCGCGGTTCTCGCGGCAGAACAGCCGTCCGGGTGGCATCGTGTGCGGGTGCCCCACCTGATGCTCGGCTGGCGGATCGCGCTGCTCTGGGCCGTCGCCCTCCTGCTCGCGTCCGGCGTGCTGCTGCTGCTGAAGCCGCAGGGCCGACGGGGCCGGGTCGCGGTAGCCGCTGTCCGGGAGGCTGGCATCGTGCTCGGGTTGTTCGCCTTTTGGCAGCTCGCCGGGTCGCTGGCCCACCACAACGCGGCCGGCGCGGTGGGACGGGGCCGGGACATCCTGCACATCGAGTCGGCGTTGCACATCGCCAACGAGCACGGGACCCAGGACCTG